>DATBYX010000332.1:0-3546 GCA_036513475.1 Xanthobacteraceae bacterium
GAAGTTCCGTGTCGAGTTCGACGGGCTCGACAAAACACTCGCGAAGCAGCCCTATCTGATGGGCGGCCACTTGAGCGTGCTCGACATCGCGTGGCTGATCTACGAGCACCGGCTCTCGCTTGCCGGCTATCCGTTCGAACGGCTGCATCCACATGTCCATGCCTGGGCCGAGAGACTTCGCGCTATGCCGGAGTTTGCCAAGGAAGTCACGCAGCTTCGCCATTCCGCAGAACAGGTCGACAGGATACGGCGCGCACAAGCTGGAAAAACGTTAGCAACAATTGCGGGTTTCTAGCACGATCCACCCTGGCATTCGCTGGAAAGGCCATCTGTTGTGCCGCCGCGATCCTGCGCGCCCGCGTGGGCACGGCGCGCGAGATTCTCTCATGCGCGCAGAGATTGGAGGGGCGCGCCTTTGCCCGCCGCTACAGTAGAAGGCGCACATGCTCGCCCTCACGTGCAGTCAGGCGCCTTGTTCGCCACGCCGGCTGGCCTCGAACAGGAACCACGTGCGCCGCTCGGCCTCGTCGATCCAGGTCTCGATCAGGCTGGTGCTGGCGACGTCGTTCTGCTCACCGCAAAGGTCGTGGGTCTCGCGCATGTTCGCCACAAGTTGCTTGTTGTCCTCGCGCAGCTCGGCAAGCATGTCCAAAGGCGTGACGAAGTCGGCGTCATTGTCGAGGAAACGCTGCAAGCGGCCGATGTGCCCGATCGAGCGCAGGGTCGTGCCGCCGATCTTGCGCACGCGTTCGGCAATGTCGTCCGTGGTGGCGAAGATCTGATCGGCCTGCTCGTCCAGGAGCAGGTGATAGTCGCGGAAGTGCGGGCCGGACACGTGCCAGTGAAAATTTTTCGTCTTCAGATAGAGCGCAAACATGTCCGCAAGCAGGATATTGAGCGCACCGGAAATGTCCCGGACGGCATTTGGCTTGAGGTCGGTCGGGGTGTCGAGTGCTGCCTTTCGCCGCGCCTTCGCATCGGTCGTAGTCATTGCTTCACCTGTCTTCTGGTTGCTGGAAAAAATGGTTGAGAGCGTTCGCCCGGCACGTTTCGGGACCTTCAACATCTCAGCAGATCCTTTCGTTCCGAGCAATGACACGCTCGCTTTGAAGCTACTTGAGAAAGCCAGCAAGTCCTCGTTGACCTGGTCCTTCGGCATTATGGAGATGTGGTTGATGCTCTCGCCACCGCGTCGAGTGCGCCAGCCATGGCACTGACCGCGGCATCAACCGGATGTCCGTGCCGCTTGGCGAGCCAACCCGGATCGTTGTACGAAAGCCACGTGTTTCCGGATGCATCCTGCCAGACCAGTGCTTTGAGCGGCAGATCGATTCCGATGGTTTGAACCGATTGCATTAGTGGCGTGCCGGCTTTGGCGTTGCCAAAGATCAGAAGCTCGGTCGAGCGCAGCGGCAGTCCAGCTGCTGCAGCACCTGCCGCATGATCAATGCGGGCAAATACGGTCATGCCCTTTGCCTTCACCTCGGCCTCAAATCTGCTCATCGTATCCTTCGGCCCGTGGCTGCTCGGAAGGGTTGTCAATCCATCTACCGCCATTGCTTGCACTCCGCATAGGGCCATGACTGCGGTCAGAGCGAAGAGTCTGCTTCTCGCCCGAAGACCTGCCTCTCGTCTCATGACAATTGGCTCTTTACCGTTGAAAGAGGAAAGCCGCGGTCATTCGGCCTGCACCTGGACCGGGGTGCCGAGCTTCCCAACGGTGCCGGGAACGATCACCAGATACCGACGCTGGATTTTGTCCTCGCCTCGAACCACCTGGCGGATCGGTCCGATCGCGTTGACAACGGCCGCTCCGGCTGGGTTTGTCTTGAAGGCCTGCAGCGGCTGCAAGTCACCGGCGCCGGATGGCTCGATCGCAAGCGCAAGCACGTATGCTTGTCCCGGCTCCAATCCGCTGACCGCGGCCTCAAGCACTTGCACCAGCCCCTGGTCGGACAGCGAAACGCTGGTCGGCGCTTTTTCCCCGCCCGTAACTCCTTCGCGCCCTGGCGGCACGAGCCGCAGCTGCGTGGACTGCCCGGCTATTCCAAGCGGCTTGAGGCCCGCCGTCCCAGCTCCCTCGGGAACAGCGTTGGGTACGTAGACGACGGCTTGCGCGGCCTGACCGATCGGGCTGGTCGCGATGACCGTGTTCGTCAGCGTGTCGATGGCGGCGAGACGGTCCTCGTTCTCGAGGCCGACATAGACGCGCTTGCCGTCGCCGGACGGCCAGATGCCATGGGGCAGCTTGCCGACCGGAATGGTCGCCACTTTCGAAAAATTGTCGGTGCGGTACACCTGCACCTCATTGAGGCCGCCTACGGTGACGTAGGCGAACATGCCGTTGGCATTGCGCACGATGTTGACGTGGTTCGTGATCGGTCCAGTATCGAGCGTCTTCAAAAGGGAGAATGGCGCTTGCGCATCGAAGACCTGGGTCTTGCCGGTGTCTTTCAACGTGAACCAGACTTGCGTGCTATCCGGCGTCGCGGCGATGTTCGGGCAGAACGGGCTTGCCTGCGCAACCTTCCCGACGATCTTGTGGTCAGCGACACTTATAACGTCGGTCTCAGGAGTGAATGACGAGCAGACATAGCCATATTTCCCATCGGGCGAGAAAATCGTCATGCCGGGGCCGTTGGGAACGGTGATCCGCGTCTTTTCCTCGTAGGTCGCGCCGTCGAGCACTGCGACGTAGTTCTCGCCGCGCACTGTCACCCAGATTTCCTTGGCGTCCATCGTGAAGAAGGCCTCGTGCGGCGAGCGCCCGACATACGTTACGTGCTTTACCGTATTGGTCGCAGTATCGATGAAGTTCACCGCATTCGATCCGATCGCGACGACGGCAATGGTGCGATGATCGGGCGAAAACCCCATGCCGTGCACCAGCAGTTGGCCGGTGTAAAGCGGGCTGAAACTGGCTGGCAGCGGGTCGCCGAGATGGATGGCACCAAGAAGCTTGTTGTCAACGGGATCCGTGACAGAAACGGTATTTGAGAACTGCTCTGCGGAGTAGACGCGGTCGCGATGACTGATGGGTATGTCGGGATCGGTGGCCGGCGCCGGAGCCTGTCCCGGCCAGGCAGATTGCGCGCCGAAGAGCGCGGTCGTGACGAGCAGGACCGTCAAAATGGAATTGCGTTTCATGTCACGGCTCCTTCATCAGGTCGGCGGGACGGCGGTTTTTCGAATCGATCTGCCCTGCCGGCGGCACCTGGTCCGGCGCGGGCATAGCTGGTGGCAGCGGCTGGCCGACCGCCAGCCGCATGGCAGCGATCTCCTGCTGCTGTGTCACGATGATCTCCTGGGCGAGCCGCCTGATTTGCGGGTTGCGACCGTACCGAAGCACAGCAATTGCCATGTCGATCGCGCCCTGATGGTGCGGCACCATCATTGCCACGAAGTCGACGTCGACATCGCCGGTAGGCTTTACTGCCATGTCGTTCATCATTTTGTTCATGGCGACTTCGTTCTCGGCCAAGAATGGCGCTTCGTCGCTGACCCCGGAGTCCATTGTGGTGCAGATGTCTGACACCGAGCGCGAGA
>DATBYX010000333.1:0-12792 GCA_036513475.1 Xanthobacteraceae bacterium
TGCGGTCGTGGTGGGCGACCCGGCGCGGCCATCTCCGCAGGAATCGCTCCTGTTGCAGGCGCTCCAGGCGGCGGGGATCGAATTCGATGTGCAAGCCGCTCGATCGCATCGCAACGAGGGGCCGCAACTGCTTCTTGCCGCTAAAACCCTGCAATAGAAAGGCTGCAAGGGCGCGGACCCGCTGGGGAGCGACACCCCGCTGGGGAGCGACTTGCAGTCGATCGGGCGTGGATTATAGTTGCGCGCACCAGTGCGTTTGAACGAGGCGTGGAGATCACATGAACATCCGTCACCTTGGCCGCGTCGTCGCCCTCTCAGCCACATCGCTTCTCACCGCTTGGCCGGCTTCCGCGCATCACGTCATGGGCGGGAAGACGCCGTCCGACTTGATCGAGGGGCTGTTATCCGGGCTCGGTCATCCCGTCATCGGGCCGGAACATCTCGCCTTCCTTCTCGCAGTGGGGGTAGTGGTTGGCAGCTGCGGTCTCAGTCTCGCGCTTCCGGCCGTATTCGTGGCGGCGACGGCCCTCGGCGTCACTCTGCACCTTACCGGAATCGTCGTGCCGGGGGCTGAGATCGCAGTCGCGCTCTCGGTTTTGCTCGCGGGCTATCTCCTCGCGCGCGGGCGCACGCTTTCAACTCTGGCGTGGAGCGCCCTGTTCGGTGCTGCTGGCGTCCTCCACGGTTACGCGTTTGGCGAATCGATTGTCGGTGCGGAGAGCACGCCGGTCGGCGCTTACCTCGCAGGGCTCGTCATCGTTCAGAGTGTGCTCAGCATCGGCATTGCACTCGTTGTGCGGCATATGCGTGCGCGCATGCCCGAGATCGCTCCGCGCCTTGCTGGAGCCGCGATCCTTGGAGTTGGATTCACAGCGCTCGTCGCGCAGCTCATTCCTGGCGCCTGATGTCTTGACGCAAGCCGCGCTCGCCGGAGCTTTCCGGCGCACCCTCGTTCTCGGGGGAGCACGCGCTGGCAAGAGCCGCTACGCCGAATCGCTGATCACTGCCCTGCCCCCTCCCTGGATATATCTCGCCACCTCCGAAGCGCGTGATGCGGAAATGGCGGAGCGTATCTCCAGGCATCGTGCCGAGCGTGGCGAGCGCTGGGAGACCATCGAGGTACCCCATCACCTGGCGCAGGCAGTCACGAAGGCACCGCCGACAAACCCGCTCCTGATCGACTGCCTGACGCTCTGGCTCAGCAATCGCGTGCTCGCGGAGGCGGACATCGCCAGCGAGACCCGTGAGCTGGAGTCGGCTCTCGCTCGTCGCCCCGGGCCGATCGTCCTTGTCTCCAATGAGGTCGGCTCCGGCATCGTACCCGACAACGCTCTTGCGCGGCGTTTTCGCGACCTGCAAGGTCAACTCAACCAGAGCATTGCTGCGCGGGCGGACCGCGTGGTCTTTCTGGTAGCCGGACTGCCGCTCATCGTGAAGGGAGGCGCATGACCAAGATCCTCAATGACACCGAAGGCGAGCGCCATCGCGCAAAAATGGCCAAGCGCAAGGCGGTCCAGGATGCCGAAGTGGCGGAAAAGAAGATCGAGAAGGGTCTTCTCATCGTGCATACCGGCGCGGGCAAGGGGAAATCGACCGCTGCATTCGGCCTTGCGCTTCGCATGCTCGGGCGCGGAAAACGCATCGGCGTGGTGCAATTCATCAAGGGAGCTTGGCACAGCGCCGAACGCGACGCGCTGGCTCGCTTTGGCGACCAGGTGTCCTGGCACACCATGGGCGAGGGTTTCACCTGGGAGACGCAGGATCTCAAGCGCGACATCGCGGCCGCCGAGCGCGCCTGGGCGAAGGCGACCGAGCTCATGGCCGATCCGACGTTCAGTCTCCTCATCCTCGACGAGCTCAACATCGCGCTGCGTTATCAGTATCTCGATCTCTCCGTCGTGGTCGCCGCGCTGAGCGGGCGGCGATCCGATCTGCATGTCGTCGTCACCGGCCGCAACGCCAAGCCGGAGCTCATTGCCGCGGCGGACCTCGTGACCGAAATGACGTTGGTGAAGCACCATTTTGCCGCCGGGGTGAAGGCGCAAGCCGGTATCGAGTTCTGAGTTGTCCGCCCGCGCGATCATGTTCCAGGGAACCGGATCCGACGTGGGCAAGTCGCTGATTGTTGCCGGCCTGGCGCGCGCATTCACCAACCGCGGTCTCAAGGTGCGGCCGTTCAAACCGCAGAACATGTCGAATAATGCCGCAGTGACGGTCGACGGCGGCGAGATCGGTCGCGCCCAGGCGCTGCAAGCCCGAGCGGCCCGCACGTCCCCTACCACCGACATGAATCCCGTGCTCTTGAAACCCCAAAGCGAGATCGGCGCACAGGTTGTGGTGCAGGGCCGCGTACGCGCCACCGCAAGAGCTGCCGAGTATCAGGCCATGAAATCGAGCTTGTTGCCGCACGTTCTTGACAGCTTCGCGCGTCTGCGCACCGAGGCCGATCTCGTGCTGGTCGAAGGCGCGGGGAGCACGTCGGAGACGAACCTGCGAGCAAACGACATTGCCAATATGGGTTTTGCGCGCGCAGCGGACGTGCCGGTCGTGCTCATCGGCGACATCGACCGAGGCGGCGTTATCGCAAGCCTTGTCGGCACGAAAGGGGTGATCGCTTCTGAAGACGCCGCGCTGATCCGCGGCTTTGTCGTGAACAAGTTCCGCGGCGATCCGGATCTGTTCGCAGACGGCATGAGAACCATCGCCCGCCTCACCGGGTGGCAGGCGCTTGGGCTTGTTCCATTCTTTCAGGATGCACGACTGCTCCCGCCGGAAGATGCGCTCGCGCTCGACAGGCAGCCCCTGCAAAAACCGCACGCCCGCATTCGCATTGCCGTTCCCATCCTGCCGCACATCGCCAATTTCGATGATCTCGATCCGCTGGATGCTGAACCCTCGGTAGACGTGGTCCGCGTCCGACCGGGCGAGGCGCTCCCCGGGGACGCCAACCTCGCGATCCTTCCGGGATCAAAGGCCGCCGTTGCAGACCTTGCCGTGCTGCGAAGCGCCGGGTTCCACATCGATATCGCATCGCATATACGCCGCGGCGGGACCGTATTGGGACTCTGCGGCGGGTATCAGATGTTGGGGCGCATCATCGATGATCCGGAGGGCGTCGAAGGAGTTCCCGGACGTGTCGAGGCTCTCGGATTGCTCGATGTCGAGACCGTATTGAGCGGCGAGAAAACCCTCGAGCCGGTCTGCGGCAAGACCGGCGCAAGCGTGCCATTTTCGGGATACGAGATGCATATAGGAATAACGCGGGGGCCGGATTGCTTGCGGCCGTTTGCACGTCGTGCCGACGGGTCACCGGAGGGCGCAGTCTCGGCGGATGGACGCGTGTTTGGGACGTATATCCATGGCCTGTTCGCCCATGATCAGCAGCGCTCAGCGTGGCTCGCGAGGCTCAATGCCGGCGCCTCGCTCATCGCATTCGATGCATTGATCGAGGATACGCTCGATCGTCTGGCCGCGCATGTTGCAGCCCACATCGATCTCGACCGGATCCTCAGCTTATCAGGGTAGCGACGAGCGTCAGCGTGCCAAAGGCTGCGATCAGGATCGCGTCAGCGCGGAAATACAGAGAAAGCGCGGCATGAATGTCAGCCGCCGTCGCGCCGCGGCGACCGTTTCCCATGACAGCATCCGTAATCTCGATCCCCCCGTAGCTGCGCGGACCCGCGAGCGCGAGATCAAGCGCGCCGGCCATTGCCGCCTCGGGATAGCCCGCATTGGGCGAGCGGTGATGTCGGGCATCGCGCACGATGGCCCGCCATGCATTTCCCGGAGAAGCGCCGCGTGTTATCGCGGCGGCGGCCACGATCAAGAGAGCGGAAAGGCGCGACGCCGGGACATTGAGCAGATCATCGACACGCGCCGCGGCGCAGCCGAAGGCGCCATGGCGCGGGGTGCGATGGCCGACCATGCTGTCGGCGGTATTGGTGGCCTTGTAGGCAGCGCCTCCGGGAAGCCCGGCCGCAGCCAGCCAAAACGCCGGAGCCACGACTCCATCGGAAAAATTCTCGGCCAAGCTCTCGATCGCAGCCCGCGCAACGCCTGCTTCATCGAGCGAGTCGGGATCTCGCCCGACAATGTGCGACACCGCTTGGCGCGCAGCCGCGAGCCCCTTTGTTTCGAGCGCCACTGCGACGCGCTCGACATGCCCATACAAGCTGCGCTGGGCAAAGAGCGTGCTCGCAGCGATGGCGGCGATCCCTATGCCGAGCGGCAATGCAAGACACGCCTGTTCGAGGATGTGGGCGATGACCGCTGCCGTTCCGATGATCACCAGGAGCGCAACCGCTCCTGCGGCCCGTCGCCGGGGAGCGTCCAAGTCCTCCCGGTTCAAACTGTGATCGAGCGCGCTGATCAACCGGCCCATCCATGTCACGGGATGTCCGATTGTGCGCACCAGCCAGTCAGGATAACCGAACGTGGCCTCGATCAGCAGCGCGAGCAGGGTGAGCGTTATGGCCATCATTCCCGAGACGAGCTCAACTCCACTGCGGCATGGCGGTGATCTCACCGAAGCGCGGCGTCAATTTCCAAACGCCCCGGAACCGTTGATCGACCTCTCGACCGGGATCAATCCTCGCCCTTATCCCGTCGCGCAACTCTCGTCTGAACTGTTTGCTCGTCTACCGCAATCGGTCGAGCTCGACGCCCTTATCGTCGCCGCTGCGAAATTCTATGCCGCGCCCTCGCCCGACCATGTTGTGGCGGCTGCGGGCACACAGATTTTGCTTCCCCTGGTCGCCTCTCTGATAGCGCCCGGACGCGCTGCGATCCTCGGGCCCACCTATGCGGAGCATGCCCGAGTCGCCGCGCTTATCGGACACAACGTGAAACAGGTTCATGAAGTCCGCGAGCTTGCAAACGCAAATCTCGCGATCGTCGTGAACCCCAACAACCCCGATGGACATCTCTGCTCGAGGAACGGGCTGCTTGCCGTAGCGAGCGAGCTGCAATCACGCGGTGGTCTGCTCGTCCTCGACGAAGCATTCGTGGATGTCGCCCCGGATGGAAGCAGTCTGGCTCCCGAGGTCGATCGCGGCCACATCGTGGTGCTGCGTTCGTTCGGCAAGTTCTTTGGGCTTGCCGGACTGCGGCTCGGATTTGCTCTTGCCGCCCCGGAGTTGATCGCGCGTCTCGCCGCATGGCTCGGCCCATGGGCAGTATCGGGCCCGGCAATTGCGATCGGTCGATTGGCTTTGAACGACTTTGCATGGGCGCAGGCGGCACGTGCTTCGCTCCAACATGACGCGCAGCAGCTCGATCGAATGCTGGCGAATTGCGGTCTTGAGATTGTCGGGGGGACGTCATTATTCCGCCTCGCGCGAACAGGGGCGGCAGACGCACTATTCCACCACCTGGGAAATAGCGGCATCTGGGTGCGCCGCTTCATCGAGCAGCCGAGCTGGCTGCGCTTCGGCCTGCCGAACCGCGCGGACGCTTGGACGCGCCTCTCCACTGCCCTCGCGGCGTTTTCAAAATGAGTACTTGCCGCACAATAGGCCACAGGCTATATAGGTTTAGAGCTATATTGAGATGCCTTGGACCGTTCGTTTTGCGGATGACTTCGAACAGGAGTTTCTGGCCCTTCAGCAAGCGGTTCAGGACGAACTGTTGGCGGTCGCGAGGATTCTGGCCGAATACGGACCTCAGCTCGGACGACCGTATGTGGATACCCTGAAGGGGTCGAAGCATGCGAACATGAAGGAAATTCGATTCGATGCAACAGGCGGAGTCTGGAGAGTGGCCTTTGCTTTCGATCCGCGCCGACACGGTATTCTGTTGGTCGCGGGCGACAAGTCGGGGACGAGCCAAGCCCGTTTCTATAAGCAGTTGATCGCAGTGGCCGACAGACGCTTTGCCGCGCATCTGGAACGGTTGAAAGGGGCCTCCTTGAGGAGAGGATGATCGAATGGGCCGAACAGTAGGTGAGATGATTGATGCGCTCCCGAAGCACCGCCGCGAGCGCATCGATGCGCGGTATCGTGAAATCAAGGACGAGGTCGAGAGCCTCCGGGAGCTTCGCAAGGCTGCTGGCAAGGCGCAGGCCGAGATAGCGGCAACCCTGAGGATCAAACAGCCATCGGTCTCCAAGATCGAGAAGCAGACCGACATGTATCTGTCGACCCTTCGCAGCTATGTCGAAGCGATTGGCGGCGAGCTTGATCTGGTGGTCCGGCTGCCAGCGCGTCGAGCGATGCGGTTGCATCGATTGGGCGAGGTGTTCAGTGGCCCGCCAAAGCCGGCATCCCAGCCACGCGTAACGCGATCCTCGTCCGCCAAGAAGCCCCACAAACACGTGGCACGCACAGCGTAAGCGGGTGAATCTTACTCTGCGGCTATGTCGGCCGGTTGCGGCTTTGGTTCGAGTCCCGCCGCTACCGCGTCATCGACTCGTTCGAGCCAGATAAATTCGAGCTCTCGGCGGGCCTCCTCCGGAATGTCCTCAAAGTCCTTGCGATTGCGCGCCGGCAACATCACCCGCTTGATGCCGGCGCGATGGGCCGCGACGACTTTCTCCTTGATTCCTCCGACCGGAAGTACGAGTCCGCGCAGGCTGATCTCTCCGGTCATGGCGGTGTCGTGGCGCACGGTCCGGTCAGTCATGAGCGAGACGAGGGCCATAAACATGGCGACCCCGGCGCTTGGCCCATCCTTGGGGATCGCGCCGGCCGGCACATGCACGTGAATATCGCTTTTCTCGAACCGGCTGCCTTCGATGCCAAATGACGCGGCTCGGTTTTTCACGATGCTGAGCGCGGCCTGAGCGCTCTCCCGCATCACCTCGCCGAGCTGTCCGGTGAGGATCAACCTGCCGCTGCCCGGAATGCGGGTTGCTTCGATGAACAAAATGTCGCCGCCGACCGGCGTCCACGCGAGACCGGTGGCCACCCCGGGGACACTGGTGCGCATTGCAAGCTCGCTCTCGAACTGCGGCGGACCGAGAACCACGGCGAGATCGCCCCTCCCGATATGAATTGGTCCACTCTCGCCTTCCGCAAGACGGACAGCGGCGTGACGCAAGGCTTTTCCGATCTCGCGCTCGAGATTGCGTACTCCGGCTTCGCGGGTATAGAGCCCAATGATGTCGCGGATCGCATCGTCCGAAATCTCGACCTGGCCAGGTTTAATGCCGTTCGCTTCCAGCTGCCGGCGCACCAGATACCGCCGTGCGATCTGAAGCTTTTCTTCGGCCGTATAGCCGGCAAGCGTTATGATCTCCATCCGATCGCGCAACGGTCCCGGAATGGTATCGAGCACGTTCGCGGTGGTGATGAACACCACGCGGCTGAGATCAAAGGGAACACCAAGGTAATTGTCGCGAAACGTGCTGTTCTGCTCCGGGTCGAGCACTTCCAGAAGGGCCGAGCTGGGATCTCCCTGAATGCCGGCGCCGAGCTTGTCGATCTCGTCGAGCATCATGACGCAATCGCGCGTGCCGGCCTTGCGAATTGCCTGGATGATGTTGCCAGGGAGTGCGCCGATGTAGGTGCGCCGATGGCCGCGTATCTCCGCCTCGTCGTGGACACCGCCGAGACTCACGCGCACGAACTTGCGGTTCATCGCCCGCGCAATCGATTGGCCCAATGATGTCTTGCCGACCCCTGGAGGACCGACGAAGCACAGGATCGGCGCCTTGCCTTGCGGCGCCAGCTTGCGCACCGCCAGATACTCGACAATGCGCCGCTTGATCTTCTCCAGACCGTAATGATCCTCATCGAGGATCCTGCGCGCCTCCGCGATGTCGATTGGAGTAGCCTCGGGAAGCTTCCACGGCAGCTCGATGAGCCAGTCCAGATAGGTGCGCACCATACCGTATTCGGCAGCTGCCTCCGGCATGCGCTCCAGCCGTCGCAGCTCCTTGCGAGCCTGTTGCTCGACCTCTTCCGGCATGCCGGCATTGGTGATTGCAGTGCTGAGCTCGGCAATTTCCGCCGATTTGCCCTCGTCGCCCTCCCCGAGCTGACGCTGGATGGCCGCCATCTGTTCCCGCAGCAGGACTTCACGTTGCCTTTTGTCCAGTGAGGCTTTCGTTTGTTGACCGATCTCGTTCGAGAGCCGGAGAACCTCGATGCGATGCGCCAGCATGCGCGAGACCTTCTCCATCCGGGCGGAGAGATCGATGGTTTCGAGGATCTCCTGCTTCTCCTCCGGAGCGACATCCATGTAGGTGGTCGCAAGATCGGCGAGCGCTGCCGGGGACGTGACGCCCTGGATCGCAGCCACCAGTTCAGGCGGAGCCTGAGGCAAAAGCTCAACTGCTTCCAGCGTCTGCTGCTTGAGGTGAAGAAAGCGTGCTTCGATTTCGGACGACTTCGGCTCCGGCTCGGGGATTCGCAGAACTCGCGCGACGAAGAAAGGCCAGCCGTTGAGGAACTCGGTGACCTGGAAGCGCTGGTCGCCCTGACAAACGAGATGATGCGTGCCGTCCGGCGTAGTCACGTAGCGAACGATGTTGGCCACCGTGCCCATCCGATGCATATCGATTGGCGTGGGATCCGCAACATCGCCGGCACGTTGCATGAGGATGCCGATTTGTCGCTGATCCCGGACTGCTTGCTGCGCCGCCGCAATCGACTGCGGCCGACCGACGGTGATCGGCAGCACAAGTCCGGGAAACAGGACAAAGCCGCGAACCGGAACGATGATGAGAGCGTCCGGGGGCAATGGCGGCAGAGCCGCTGTTCGTTGATTCGAACTCTGCTGTGACGAGTTGAGGAACTGAGTGTCAGCCAAGGAATGCTCCAGGCTTCTCCAATGTGATCAGCAGGCATCCATTGCTCGCGCAGCGCCGCACTGCACTATACCGCCCGGCCGGAAGTCGCACGCGGCGCTCGAAGCGGCCCTGCGGCAGCTCGAGGCGGTGAATGATTGCGGTACGCAGCTCATTCGGAAGCGTGCGGGTTCCGACAACAACGAGGTCACCATCGTCAAGCACGGCATCAACATGATCGAGGTTGACGCCGGGCAAGGCGATGAGGACCAGAACCTCACGTTCGGTTTCGAGCATATCGAGCGGAGGCTCCCAGGCCGGCAGCCTGGCACTCGGGCTCAACGGCCTGAACAGCTCCCGGTTCAATCGCTCGGCGCGAGCCAGCATCTCGCAAGCCTGCGACCACATCCAATCGCGAGGAAGCCTTTGTTCCATTCGTCTCACCTGCCCGTGCAACCAGCATTTGAGGGTTCAGAGGAGCAAATTCAATAGCGCCGCGGGTCGGGCACGCCTCCCGCGCACATTGCATTGTGTAGCCCGGATTGTGCCTCTGCAATCGGGGATGCCGATTCCCGGATCTCGCGCTAAGCGCTGTTTCCGGGCTGCGAGTGTATGCCGGCTACCTACCCAGCCAATGATTGAGAAAGGCGGCGAGCCAAGCATGCCCTGCCGGATCATAAACGGGGCGATCCGCGAAGTGCGCCGCCCTGGGCTTGGCGTTCGGCAGCAGCATGCGGTCGTGTCCGCGTGTGGTCCACCTGCACATCATCGCATGGGTCACATCGGGATGAAATTGCAGCGCGAACGCCGAGCCGCCATAGCGGAAGGCCTGCACGGGAAACGAGTCCCCTTCCGCCAACAAGTCCGCGCCAAGCGGCAGATCGAAGCCCTCCCGGTGCCATTGATACACCTGCTCGGGCCACGGATCGCAGACGCTGCGTCCAACATCGGTCGGCTGGATGGGATAATAACCGACCTCGGCATGGCCGTCGGGGTGCTTGTAGACCCGACTGCCGAGGTGATGCGCCAGCATCTGCGCCCCGAGGCAGATGCCGAGAAACGGCTTGTTCTCCCGCAACGGAACTGCGAGCCAGTCGATTTCCCGGCGGATGAAATCATCTTCGTCATTCGCGCTCATGGGGCCGCCGAAAATGATGGCACCGGCATGCTCCCCGAGCGTGTCAGGCAAGGCATCGCCGAAGCGCGGGCGCCGCATATCCAATGCATAGCCACGCTTACGCAGCGCATGGCCTACTCGACCTGGAGTGGAGGTTTCCTGATGCATCACGATGAGAATGGGATCCGGCATGCGTGCTCGGTCAAGCGCGTTCACCGAGTGCAGTGGCCCACACCGACGCTTCGTTCAAGGCTCAGCTTCGCCCACCCACCGTGCCGCTCGTACCGATATGTCATGTTTTGCCGACATTTTGAGTGGCATGGATAATTTTGAGGAGGGCTGAGCGTGGCAGAATGCGCGTGATTACTGGCATGGCTTTGCTAGCCCAGCCTGGCACGACAATGCGGCGGCCGTGCTTGAGCCCCTCGTAGGCCTCTTTGGCGACGGCCTCTGCGGACACGGAAAGGAACGCAGGAATCCGGCTGCCGTCCATGCCTGCACGTACCTGGAATTCGGTTGGTACAGGTCCCGGGCAGAGTGTGGTGACGCGCACACCTCGTGGTTTGAGTTCCTGGTGCAGCGCCTCGCTGAAAGAGATCACGTACGCCTTGGTCGCGTGGTAGACCGCCATGCCCGGCCCCGGCATGAACCCCGCGATCGATGCCACATTGAGGACGCCGCCCTTGCGCCGTTCGATGCTCTCGATGAAAGCCAGCGAGAGCTCGGTGAGCGCGCGGATGTTTATGTCGATCATGGCAAGCTGCCGCTGCCGGTCGAGCTTGTCGGCCGCGCCCATCAGGCCGAATCCCGCATTATTGACCACGATCTCCGGTTCAAGTCCGCGTTGTGCGAGGGCCTCGCTGATGTCGCGCGCGGCATCGACGCGTCCCACGTCGAGGCGAAGCACCGTGGGCCGAGTTGCGCCTTTGGCGGTAATGGCTTCAGCGACATTGGTCAGAGCCTGCTCCCGCCGTGCGATGAGCACAAGCTCGTGGCCATGCGCAGCAAACTCGTGCGCAAGTGCAGCCCCGATCCCGGATGAGGCGCCGGTGATCACCACGACTGGACGTCGGTCTGCCGTCACGGCTCGCTGCTCCCGCGTTCGCTTGCCACGCGCCGGCCAAGCTCGATGCGCTCGCGGGAAGAGATGCCCAGAAGATCGGCCGCCCGCCAGATCAGGTTGCTCTCGAACTCGGTTACGCGCCCGTCTGCGTAGACGATTTCCCACATCATCTCGACCATGCGCCGGCGTCCATCCTCGTCGAGGGCGCGGTTAAGCAGCCTGGTAAAATGATAGAGGTCGACGGCTTCATGTTCCGCCTGCGTGGCCTCCGCAAGCAACGTATTTGTTTGCGTTTCATCGAGATCGAAGTGGCGTTTTATGACCTGATGCAAGGTTGTGCGCTCGAGATCGGAGCTGTTGCCGTCGATCTCTGCAGCATGCACCAGCAGCGCAGCGGCCGCCAGCCTATAATCGTTCGGCTCGAAATGCGCAGGATGCTTGCCGCCTTGCGAGACATCGGCGAGGAATTTGCGAAAGCTTTCAAACATGAGCCGATCCTGGTAATCTCGAGACGGAACCCGGTTCGCGAGCCAGATCAAATTAGCACGGAGGTCGAGAGCGAAAAGGCTGCGGCCGACAGCGCAATGCGCTGTTGCATGTCGTTGACTCTATTCCTTACTGAATCGCTTTGGCCTTGCGGAAGCTGGCCTCAAGCAGTTCGAGATTGTT
Organism: Xanthobacteraceae bacterium; assembly: GCA_036513475.1. Taxonomy (GTDB): domain Bacteria; phylum Pseudomonadota; class Alphaproteobacteria; order Rhizobiales; family Xanthobacteraceae; genus VAZQ01. Next base: position 11,575 of record DATBYX010000333.1, read on the forward strand.
CCTGATATAGGGATTGCCCGGATCCTGCGCTTGAGCCTGCACGAGAATCTCCCGTGCCCGGCGAGAATCACCGCGCAGCATGTACGAGTACCCGACATTATTGAGAATCTCCGGGGTAGCACCGGCGATTTTCGTGGCCTGGGCATAGGCGCGGTCGGCGAGATCGAAGCGGCGCAGCCGATCGTAGGAGGCGGCAAGTCCGATCCAGGACTCGAGATCGCGCGGGTGCATCTCGACTGCCTTGCGGAAGTGCCGCTCGGCCAGCCCAAAATCCGCGGCACGGAAATACTTCTTTCCGAGGCTGAGGTCGTCATTGGGATCCTTGCCGAGCAGGCCCTTGGGGACGGCATCCGGTTGGAAGTCGTTTGGAGGCGCTCGCCCGCTGCCGGTTGGTGCCGTATCTGCTTCAGCAGACGAGGGAAGTGGCTGTGGGCTCTCAGTCTTGGACTGGAACAGGTCGCCCAGCTTGACCGACGTCTCGCAGCCGGTGAGCGTCAACAGGCACGCGGCAGTCGCAACAAGGACCCGACCCGCAGCTGTTGCCATGGCGCATTTCTCTCGGCGACCAAGCTGTCGCGAGCCCGCCGTGGCCTATCCACGCACGCGACGCTCCGGTACGGCCCAGCAACAACCGGCAAAAATCCAAGCTACGGGACGGTAGTTAAGAATTTCTCGCTGCAGCGGCGGGGAGGAGCATGACGCCGCGCGACTGCCCATCAGGAAATCTGACGTGTAGTCAATAGCTTCGGCGAAAACAGTCGGCGGTCTCAGTAATGGCCGGTGTAAAGGCGTACGATGACAGGCAAGAGGATCACCACAAACAGCACGGAGAAGATGCTGAACCGTTGGTTTACAAACAAAGCCTCGAAGGATCGAGTAACCTTACGAAAATTCACGCTCGTCCCGATGTTTGCGCTCTTTCGGACTATTCGTAGCCCGGATTGAGCGCTTGCGAAACCCGGGGCGACCTTCCCGTCGCTGGAAGCGACACTACGGAGCGGGCGACGGATCTGATACAGCGAGTTCATCCTGCACTGACCTGATCGTGCGAAGCGAGGGAATGTCGTGGCTCAGCTCATGCGTTTGCTGCTCGCTTGCAGTCTCGCTGTATTCGCGGCACAGGCGGATGCCGAGACTTGGCCGATCCGTCCGGTCAAGCTGATCGCTCCCACCGGCCCGGGCGCAGCGACCGACGTGATGGCGCGGCTCCTCGCGGAG
>DATBYX010000334.1:0-4506 GCA_036513475.1 Xanthobacteraceae bacterium
ATGATGCGAGACAACCCAGGCCGCTTCGGGTTGTTCGCAACGTTGACGATGCTCGACATCAACAAGACGCTCAAGGAAATCGAATACGTATTCGGCACGCTCAAGGCCGATGGCGTCGGCCTGCAGACGAACTACGGGGACAAGTGGCTGGGGCATGACGTGTACAGGCCGGTGTTCGATGAGCTCAACCGCCGCAAGGCGGTAGTCTATGTGCACCCGCTGGTCGCCAGCTGCTGCGCGCAGTTGAGCGTCGGCGCATTTCCAGCCGTTATCGAAGTGCCGCACGATACGACGCGCACCGTCACCAGCTTGCTTCTTTCCGGGGGCTTCGCGCGCTGGCGCGACATCCGATGGCTGTTCTCCCATGCCGGTGGGACGATCCCGATGATGGCGGGGCGCATCATCGCGTTTTACGGCAATCGCCCGAATGTCAAGGAGCTCGCGCCCGAAGGCATCGATGCAGAGTTCAAGCGCCTCAACTACGATACGGCGAACGCCACCAATGCCCCGGCCATTGCAGCCTTGCTGAAGCTCGTTCCTTCCTCGCAGGTAACCTACGGCTCGGACTATCCCTATTTCGCGCTCGACCAGATGAAGGCTCTCGAGCAGCTCGAGCTCTCGCCCGCCGATCTCAAGGCGATCGGCAGCGAGAACGCCATCAAGCTGGTGCCGAGATTGAAGGCGTAGATGTATCCGCACGCTGCGGGGCGAATGCTGCGTTGGCCCCGCTCGCTACGGGAATTTTTGAGATGCGAAAACTGCTTGCCGCCATCGCTGTCGTCGCAACATTCGCCGCGGGTAACGCGGCAGCGCAGACCTACCCCTCGCGGCCGGTCACGATGGTCGTGCCCTACGCGCCCGGCGGGCCGACCGACACCATCGCGCGCATCATGGCCGAGCACATGCGCGGCTCGCTCGGGCAGCCCGTCATCATCGAGAACGTGAGCGGGGCAGGCGGGAGCATCGGCGTCGCTCGCGTCGCCCGCGCCACCCCCGACGGCTATACGCTGAGTGTCGGTAATCTGAGCTCGCATGTCATGAACGGCGCCGTCTATGCACTGCCATACGATCTCATCGCTGATTTCGCGCCTGTGGCGCTGTTATCGTTCCAGCCGATGCTCATCGTGGCGCGCAAAAGCCTGCCCGCCGATGACTTGCGGGGACTTGTCGCCTGGCTCAAAGCGAATGCCGGCAACGCCACGGTGGGAATACAGGGCGTAGGTACTGCCGGGCACGTGTTCGCCGTCTTCTTTCAGAAGAAAATCGGTACGCCTTTGGCCCTCGTCCCCTATCGCGGTGCCGGTCCGGCAATGCAGGACCTCCTCGCCGGCCAGATCGATTGCATGATCGACACCCCGACGAATTCCCTGCCGCAGGTGCGCGGCGGCACCATCAAAGCCTATGCGGTCACCGCCGAAAGCCGCCTGCCTTCTGCCCCCGACATCCCCACGGTGGACGAGGCGGGGCTCGCGGGATTTCATTTCTCATTCTGGCAGGCGCTGTGGGCGCCAAAAGGCACCCCCGCGACGGTCATCGACAAGCTCAACGCCGCTGTGGTGGCGAGCTTGGCGGATCCGGCCATTCGGCACCGCTTTGCCGAGCAAGGCCAGGAGGTGCCAGCTGTCGCCCAGGAGACGCCCCAGGCGCTCGCCGCCTATCACAAGGCGGAGATCGAGAAGTGGTGGCCGATCGTGAAGGGCGCAGACATCAAGGCCGAATGAACGGCCCGGCATAGGGACCCAGTAAACGCCGGCCGGAGTGAACGCACGAAGCGCTTTGGCTTACTGGATTCCGGCTCTCGCTCGCCGGGCGAGGCCCGGCTCGCTCGGCCGGAATGGGGGCACGGATTCAACGCACTGTAGCTGCCCAGGAAAATCGTGCGCCCGATTTGAACCATCTGCCTGCCAGCCCCGACTAATGACTGAGCGTATAGGGGAGGCATGTCATGCGTGCACACAGGAAATATTGGCTCGATTACGATTCCGTCGCGCTCGCGGTACTGGTGATCGGAATCGGGATGGTTGAGCTGCTCGCATTGAGCATTTGAGAGCCCGTCCTCCTTGTAGCCCGGATTGCGTCTTCGCAATCCCGGAACGGCCCTGCCGCGGCTCCACGCGGCCCCACATTTCCGTTGACGCTCCAATGCGGGTGACAGAACTGCACTGCGCACGGTGCACGCCGCTATACCGTGGGGCGGACACATGATCAGATTTCCCCGTCGCCGATTGTTGCAGCTGGGAGCGGGTGCAGCCGCCTTCTTTGCCGTAACGCGATGGGCGTGGGCACAGGCCTATCCGTCGCGTCCGGTGCGCATCATCGTCGGCTTTTCCGCCGGCGGCCCGACCGACACCCTCGCTCGGCTCATGGGCCAGTGGCTGACGGAGCGGCTCGGTCAATCCTTCCTCGTCGAGAATCGACCGGGTGCGGGCAGCAATCTTGCAACGGAAGCGGTCGTGAGGGCCGCACCGGATGGTCAAACCTTGCTCCTCATCACGGGAGCGAATGCGGTCAACGCAACGCTGTATAGCAGGCTCAACTTCAACTTTCTTCAGGACATCGTCTCCGTGGCAGCTCTCTGTCGCGAACCAATGGCAATGCTGGTGAATCCCGCAGTGCCCGCCAGCACGATTGCAGAATTCATCGCCTACACCAAGGCCAATCCAGGCAAGGTCACCATGGCGTCGGGAGGTATCGGAGCGCCGTCCCATATGGCCGGTGAGATGTTCAAGATGCTGACGGGCACCGATATGGTGCATGTTCCATATCGGGGAGCGGTGCCGGCATTGACCGATCTCCTTGCCGGACAGGTTCACATCTACTTTACCCCTTTGATTTCAGCACTCGACCACATCAAGGCAGGCAAGCTGCGGGTGCTCGGCGTGACAACATTGGAGCGATCGAAGATTCTACCGGATACGCCCAGCATCAAGGAGTTCGTGCCCGGATATGACGCGAGCCAACTCTATGGCGTTGGTGCGCCGAAGAACACGCCTGGCGAAGTTGTCGATACGCTCAACAAGGAAATCAACGCCGGCCTGGCCGATCCAAAGGTCAGCGAACGCCTCGCCCAAATCGGTGTTATCCCTTTGCCCGGGTCGCCCAACAGCTTCAGCAAGCTTTTTGCCGAAGAAACAGAAAAATGGGCGAAGGTGATCGAATTTTCCGGTGCAACGGCCGACTGAGCTCTGCCATGCGCAATGAGCCGGGCTGCATGGACCTGCGGCAGTGGATGGACCTCCTGGACCGCGAAGGCGAACTGCACCACATCGCCGCGCCGGTGAACTGGGATCGCGAGATCGGGACGATCTCGCGCAAGGTGCTGGAGCGCAAGGGTCCGGCGCTGCTGTTCGAGAACATTCGCGGTTACGAGAGTGCGCGCGGCCGGCGCGTCTTCACCGGCGGCATCGGCACGCGCGAGCGGCTCGCGCTGGCGCTCGGCTTTCCGAAGGACACCAGCAACCGCGAGATCGTCCAACATGTGATGAAGAAGAACGGCGAGCGCATCCCGCCGGTGCGGGTCGCGACCGGACCGGTAAAGCAGAATATCCTCAAGGGGGATGCGATCGACCTGCTCGAGTTCCCGGTGCCGAAATGGCACTACCTGGAAGGCGGGCGCTACATCAACACCTACGCCTGCATCGTGACCAAGGACCCGGATACCGGCGTGCAAAACGCCGGCATCTATCGCGGCATGGTCGGACGCAAGAACTCGATCCCCTCGCTTCTCATCAAGGGCGGCCAGCACTGGGGCCAGCATTTCGCGAAATATGCCGACCGCAAGGAGAAGATGCCGGTCGCCTGCGTCATCGGCTGGGACCCGATCATGGGCTTCCTCGCCGGCAGTCCGCTGCCTGCGGGCATCTGCGAGTTCGACGTGCTCGGTGCCTACCGCGGCGCGCCGGTGCCGGTCGTGCGCTGCGAGACGGTCGATCTGGAAGTGCCGGCGGGCGCCGAGATCATCATCGAGGGCCTGATCGATCCCGATCCAGCGAGCTACGAGATCGAGGGACCGTTCGCCGAGTTCACCGGCTACGTCTCCGACCTGCCGACGCCGCGCCCGACGATCGAGGTGACCTGCATCACCCACCGCAACGATCCGATCCTGCGCGGCACGCAGGAGGGCAACATGCCGAACTCCTACAGCGAGAACGCCGTGATCTCATCGGCGCAGCGCGCCGGCATCGCGTGGAATATCCTCATCGCCGCCGGCATTCCAGGCGTGCTCGACGTCTACGCCGACCCGATCACCTGCGGGATCAACATCTACATCAAGATCCGCAAGCAGTATCAGGCGCAGCCGAAGCAGATCGCGGCGGCGCTCTGGGGTGCGGGCGCCGGGCAGGGGCGCTACAAGCACGTGTTCGTATTTGAGGACGACATCGACGTCACCTCCTACGAGCAGATGGACTGGGCGATTGCTTACCGGGTCAACGCCGGCCACGGCGGCATCGTGATATCTCCAGGCCTCCTTGGCCACGCGCTCGACCCTTCAACGCCGCTCGAGGA
>DATBYX010000335.1:0-8951 GCA_036513475.1 Xanthobacteraceae bacterium
AATCAGACCAATACCGCCCGCGGCGGCCTGGATGAGCACGTTGTCGCCCTTCTGCACCTTGTAGGTCTGCCGCACCAGGTATTGTACGGTCAGCCCCTTGAGCATCATGGCGGCAGCCTGCTCGTAGCTGATGTTGTCGGGGAGCTTCACTGCACGTTCTGCGGGCAGCAGTCGCTCCGCCGCATAGGCCCCAAGCCCCGAGACATAGCCGACGCGGTCACCGATCTTGACTTCGGTGACGCCCGGGCCGACCGCGATGACTTCGCCGGCGCCCTCGTTACCGGAGACGAACGGCAGGCCGACCGGGGATGGATACATGCCCATGCGGAAATAAGTGTCGATGAAATTGACGCCGCAGGCATGATTCCTGACCTTGACCTGCCCGGGACCGGGCTGCGCCACGGGAATATCCTCGTAGGTCAGGACCTCCGGGCCCCCCACCTTGTGTACTCGCACTGCTGCGACCATTGCTGTCACTCCTGCTCTGACGTGTTCTCAACGTGGCGTCCCGATGGAAGCGGTGCACTCTCTCTCAGCGAAGCCGGCGGATCAAGCGGTTCCCGCAAGCCTCTCCGGATGATTGGGCTGACGGTCGGTCGAGCCTATCGCGAGAAAATAGAGCGCGATGATCAGCAATCCCGTCGTGACCCACGGGCCTGGATCGAGCCCGCGCGCGAGCGCCACGAGAGCCAGGATGGACCAGACGAGCAACGCCGCGATGTTCACCGGACGGAAGCGCCTCACGCGAACAGGGTGAAGGAACCTGATCGGCGCAAAGGTGAGCGCTGCAAGGACGAGAATGATGAGGCTCGCAAGCCATGGACCGGGCCTGAGCAGAAACAGATAGAACGCGACCACATTCCACAGCGCAGGAAAACCGCGAAAGTAATTCCCCGCCAGTTTCATATTCCGATCGGCGAAATAGAGTGCGGCAGTGATTACTATGAGGGCCCCAGCGGGCAGCGCGAGAGCCATCGGGAGGAATCCACCGGCGCTGATCGCATAGGCCGGGACAAACACGTAAGTGACAAAATCGACAATGAGATCGAGCACATCTCCGGACCAGCGCGGCAGAACCCCGGCGACCTTGAGGTATCGCGCAATGGTACCGTCGACGCCATCGATGATGAGCGCGATTCCAAGGCAGAGAAACATGGCCGTCCATTGCGCTGACACCGCAAATGCCAGTGCGGCGAGTGCCACGGCGGCTCCGGCAGCGGTGAAAATATGCACCCCGAAAGCGCAGGCTTGGTTCGGCGGTCGCAAAAAATCGGCTCCTGAATTGTGGGGAACTACTATACCTTATGCGGCATGACGAGAATGGATGCTGAATGCGTCGTCGTAGGCGGAGGCCCTGCAGGGCTGACAGCGGCGATTGCACTCGCGTCGTCCGGAATCGAAACTGTTCTTGTCGCCAGAGCGGTCAACCTCGCCGATCCCCGCACTACCGCTCTGCTCCACGGGTCTGTTAGCGCCCTTGCCACACTCGATGTGTGGGACCGCTGCCAGGCGCATGCTGCGCCGCTGCGAGCCATTCGAATGGTTGACGATACGGGACGGCTGGTGCGGGCACCCGAAATCCTTTTCAAGGCGAGCGAGATCGGATTGGAGGAGTTCGGTCACAATGTTGAGAACCGATTTCTGCTGGCCGCGCTCGACCAGCGTGCACGGGCACTTCCTGCGCTCAGATGGATCGCGGATGAAGCGACCGCAGTCGACATTGCTGACCGCAGCGCGACGGTGATGTTGAAAACCGGGGCAAGCGTGACTTCTCAGCTCATCGTAGCAGCCGATGGGCACCGTTCCTTGTGCCGCAGCGTCGCCGCAATACGCACCAATGCTCGCAGCTACGCCCAGACTGCCCTGACCTTCAATCTCTGTCACAGTCGACCGCACGGTGACACTTCGACCGAGTTCCACACGCAAACGGGTCCCTTCACGCTCGTGCCATTGCCGGGCCGGCGTTCAAGCCTGGTCTTCGTCGTCGATCCGCAGGAAGCATCGACTATCGCAGCGCTTTCCACGGATGCGCTTGCGCAGGAGATTGAGCGACGATCGCACTCGCTCATCGGTAAGATCGATGTCGAGACGGCACGCGGCATGTTTCCGCTCGAGGTCAGAACGGCCACACGCTTTGGCGCGCACCGCATGGTGCTGGTGGGCGAAGCGGCGCACACGCTTCCACCCATCGGTGCACAGGGCCTCAACCTCGGCCTGCGGGACGCCGCGGCGATCGGCGAGCTCGTCGTCGGCGCGCACCTGAAAGGGTTTGATGTGGGCGAGAGCCATGTCACCGAGCACTACGACCGCATGCGCCGGGCAGACATCAGGAGCCGGACGCTCGCTGTGGACCTCCTCAATCGCAGCCTGCTTTCGGACTTCCTCCCGGTGCAGGCGGCGCGCGCGCTCGCCCTGCTCTCGGTCGATCGCATCCCGCCCCTGCGCCGCGCAGCGATGCGTGAAGGCATAGAGCCGCGCTTTGGCCAACCGCGGCTCATGCGCGGAGAGGCACTCTGAGCAAGGCACAGTTTCGCAATTGTGTGAATGCACCTTGGCGTAGCCGAGCTCAGTCCATACGCTAGCACCCGGGTTTTCTCTGCGCACGGCATGCAAGGCATGAAGCTCCCACGCAATTTCTTCAAGCCGCTCGCGATTGGCGCTCCCGCGCCGCTCTTCCACCTGCCGGTCAAGCTCGAGCGCATGATCCATTTCGTCCCGCCCCATATCGAGAAGCTGCGTGCCAAGGTTCCCGAGTTGATCGCCCAGGTCGACGCGGTGCTCGGCAACCTGGAAGATGCCATTCCTGCGGAGGCCAAAATTGCGGCCAGACGCGGTTTCATCGAAATGGCCAAGGCGCATGAATTCGCAGAGACGAGTTTGTGGACTCGCATCAACGCTCTCAACTCGCCCTGGATGCTTGACGACGTGGTCGAGATCGTCGGCGCGGTGGGGCAAAAGCTCGACGTCATCATGCTCCCCAAGGTCGAAGGCCCTTGGGATATTCACTACATCGATCAACTCCTTGCCCAGCTCGAAGGCAAGCATGCGCTGCAAAAGCCCATTCTCGTCCATGCCATTCTCGAGACGGCCGAAGGGGTCGACAACGTCGCCGCGATTGCGACTGCCTCGCCTCGCATGCACGGCATCAGCCTGGGGCCGGCGGATCTCGCCGCCTCGCGCGCCATGAAAACGACGCGCGTTGGAGGCGGTCACCCCGATTACAAGGTCCTCGCGGATGCGACGAGCACCGGCTCGACCCGGGCTGCGTTCCAGCAGGATCTCTGGCACTACACGCTGGCCAAGATGGTCGATGCCTGTGCGGCGGCGGGTATCAAGCCATTCTACGGTCCATTCGGCGATTTTTCCGACCCGGAAGCATGCGAGGCACAATTCCGCAATGCCTTCCTTTTGGGCTGCGTCGGCGCCTGGACACTGCATCCAAGTCAGATCCCCATTGCCAAGCGCGTGTTTTCGCCCGATCCTGCGGAAATTGCATTCGCAAAACGAATCGTCCAAGCCATGCCGGACGGAAGCGGTGCGGTCATGATCGACGGCAAGATGCAGGATGACGCGACCTGGAAGCAGGCCAAGGTGCTGCTTGACCTCGCGCGTCTAGCCGCCGACAAGGATCCGCAGCTGGCGGAGCGCTACGATCTTTGATGCTCGAGGGGCATCGCTGATGAGCAAAATGCGCAACGCGAAATTCAACCTCGGCCAGGTGGTGCGGCACCGCCTCTTTCCGTTTCGCGGCGTCATCTTCGACATCGACCCTGAATTCAACAACACCGAGGAATGGTATCAATCAATCCCGGCGGAGGCGCGCCCGCACAAGGATCAGCCGTTCTATCACTTATTCGCCGAGAACGCCGAAACCGAGTATATCGCCTATGTGTCGGAGCAGAATCTGCTCCCCGACACATCGGGGGAACCGGTGCGACACCCGCAAGTCGCGGAAGTGTTCGAGCGAGATGAGAAGGGCAGCTACCACCCCCGCAACTCGATGCTCAACTAGCCCTCATCTAGTCGGGGCAGCCTGCTGTTGACCCTCAAGCTTCTTGCGCGCTTCCTCGGCCCGGCGCTGGAGCTCCTCCTGCAGCTTTTTCTGCTGCTCTTCGAAGACCTTCGGGTCGGTGGGCGGGCCGTCATAGGCTTTCGCGAAATCACCCAACGGCACCACGAGACTGATGGGCTGCCCGGCGCCATTGATACCCTGAATGACCAGTCCCTGACCCTTCTTGAGTTTGCCGATCAACTCCCCACTCGCCTCATAATCGGCCATGCAGCCGTTGTTGAAACAAATGACGTATGGCCCGGTCATCGGCTGGCCACTGTCGACGATGACCCGGGTGCCGGGCTGGATGGACATGCCCAGAGGCAAGGTGACGCGCAAAACCTTTTTTGGGTCGTTTTCTGGCTCGATCAGAACGGCGGCAACTACCGGCATCCCGGACTCGACGCGGCCGTCCTTGCCGGTAAAGCAAACCTGCTTGGCATTGGCCTCTTGGCCCTTGAGACAGAATTTCGTCCATGGGGAAAAGATGAGCTGAGGCTGCTCGCCTCCCTGGCCCCCCGGGGCTCCCTGACCTCCCTGGGCTTGCGGCGCAGCAGCAGGAGCCTCCGGGGGCTTCGGAGCCGGTGCGGCTTTCGGCGCAGCCTTTGGCGCCGCTTTCGGCGCGGCCGGAGCGGGCGGAGCAGGCGGTGCCTGCGCGAAGGCGCCGGAGACAATCAATGCGGTGAGCATGGTGGATGCTGCAGCAACGGCCAACGCACGTGCAGCCGGCCGGGCCGGCGCAGAGACCAACCAGTGATCCATCAGCAGAACCCTCTTGCTTCCCGCTCTCGACGGCACCTCGGCCGGAACGGTCGCCCCATCCTTAAGGCTGTGTCGTCACCAAATGCGGCAGGAGCGTGACGGCATCCGCGGCAACACTTGCCAATTTCACTCTGGGGGTTAAGGACACAGGCCCGCCACGAGGGAACACGGGGCCACGAATGCTGGTGACAACTGCCTGCGCATCTTCGGCGGGAGCGACAAGACGCGCAAGCTTGCCAAGATGTTTGCCCACTGCTCCATGTTTGGCGCACTGATGGAACCCAGTCCGCTTCCGCGCGTCTATCGGCCTCAATCAGGCAGACGGGCATCTTACTGCGCCCTTCTGCTCGTGCTTCTCATGTGGGGCAGCTTCCACGCGGGCGCGCGAGCCGGGGAAGCGCATTATGGCATCGCCATGCACGGCGAACTGGCAATGCCCGAGGACTTCGCCCGGCTCCCTTACGCCGACCCCGCGGCGCCAAAGGGCGGCCGCTTTGTGCAAGGCGTGCTCGGCACTTTCGACAGCCTCAACCCATTCATCGTCAAAGGAATAGCAGCGCCATCCACGCGCAACTACGTGGTCGAGAGTCTGATGGCGCGCGGATACGACGAGCCCTTTAGCCTCTATGGTTTGATCGCGAGCTCGGTGGAAACGGACGCCCAGCGCAGCTACGTCATTTTCCACCTCAATCCTGCCGCTCGCTTCTCGGACGGCGCGCCGGTCACCGCGGAGGATGTCGTCTTTTCCTGGAAACTTTTCCGCGATAAAGGCCGTCCTAATTATCGCACCTATTATGCCAAGGTCTCCAAGGCGGAAATCATCGGCGAGCGGGCAGTACGTTTCGACCTTTCCGGAAGCAACGACCATGAGCTCCCGCTGATCCTGGGCCTCATGCCAGTTCTCGCCGAGCACGCGGTTACCGCGGACACCTTCGAGGAAACCTCATTTCGGCCGCTGCTCGGAAGCGGGCCGTACGTTGTGACCGCTGTCGATCCGGGGAAAAGCGTCACGTTGAAGCGCAACCCCGATTATTGGGCGCGCGATCTTCCGATCAATCGCGGTCTCTGGAACTTCGACGAACTTCGCTACGATTTTTACAGGGAAGCCAACTCCTACATGGAGGCATTCAAGCGCGGGCTCTACGACGCGCGTAACGAGCATGATCCCACGCGGTGGCAGACGGCATATTCGTTCCCGGCAGTACGTGATGGGCTTGTGGTGAAGGAAGCTTTCCGCACCGGCCTGCCCAAGCCGAGCAACTATTTCGTCTTCAATACCCGCCGGGAAATTTTCCGGGATGCGCGTGTGCGGGAAGCGCTGTCGTATCTGTTCGACTTCGAATGGGTCAATCGCAACTATTTCTTCGACCTCTACCGGCGCACGGCAGGCTACTTCGATGGTTCGGAGTTGTCTTCCCATGGACGGCCCGCCGATGCCCGCGAAAGGGCGCTGCTCGCAAGCTTCCCGGATGCGGTGCGCCCGGACGTGCTCGAAGGCACGTGGTCTCCTCCGGTCAGCGACGGCTCCGGTCGCGACCGCACGACGCTCAAGCGCGCACTCGACCTGTTCGCGTCCGCCGGGTTCGAACTCCGCCGCGCTACCCTGGTCGATCGCAACAACGGCCGGCCCCTCACTTTCGAGATCATGGTCACCGAGAGGGACGAAGAGCGCCTCGCGCTTGTCTTCTCTCAGAGCCTGAAGCGAGCGGGCATCACAGCGCGCGTGCGTGTCGTCGATGCGGTTCAATTCGAATCGAGGCGCGTCAATTACGACTTCGACATGATCCAACACCGCTGGGAGCAATCGCTGTCTCCCGGCAATGAGCAAACGTTTTATTGGGGCTCGGCTGCCGCCGATCAGCCGGGCACCCGCAATTACATGGGCATCAAGAGTGCAGCGGTCGACGCCGTGATAGCCGCACTGCTGAAGGCGCAAGCGCGGCCCGATTTTGTGGCGGCAGTGCGGACGCTCGATCGTGTTCTGATCTCCGGGTTCTATACCATCCCATTGTTCCACTTGCCGGAGCAGTGGGTTGCCAGATGGACACGAATCGGCCGTCCTATGACGACCTCGCTCTATGGCTACCTCCCCGAGACTTGGTGGAGCGAGCCCAAGCACCCATGAGGCAATCATCGGCCATCGCTCTGGCGCGAGAAGCACGGGCAGATGAGGGATATTCAAACCCGCTCGTCTCAGGTGCGTTTCGCGAGCACGCAGCGCGGCATCCCGCGAACACTTGAACGAGGAGCTTTGGTTACTGCTGTTTTGACGCTTCCACCGGAGGCAGCGATTTGACGTAGAGCGCAATTGCGGCTCGATCCTCCGGGGAAAGTTTGGAGATGCTGCCGACGACTTTTGCCATTGGGCCGCCAACCGAATCCCCATTCGGCAGATCCCCGGTTTCGAGGATGTGTTCGATGTCGTCTGCCGAGTAATCGCCGATGCCCGCCTGGGTGATGTTGGGAACGTGTCCCTCACCACCTTCAGGGTCGGGACCGCCGGCAAAGCGCTGGCTGGCGATTATTCCGCCGAGGAGATTGCGCGGGCTGTGGCACTCCGCACAGTGTCCGGGGCCGTTGACCAGATAGGCGCCGCGATTCCATTGCGGGGTTTTGGACGCATCAGGCGTGAACGGTCGCCCATCCAGGAAGAAGAGCTTCCAGCCGCCGAGCGCACGCCGGAACCTGAATGGGATCGGAAGATCATGATCCCTGACTTTGCCCATAACTGCGGGCAACGTTTTCAGATAGGCGAAGAGATCGCGCACATCCTCCATGCGCATGTGCTGATAAGAGCCGTAGGGAAAAGCGGGATAGTAGTGTTGACCGCCCGGGGAGGTCCCTTTCCACATGGCAGTCACAAAATTGGCCTCGGTCCAAGCGCCTATGCCGTCCTGCGCATTAGAGGAGATGTTCGGCGGATAGAACGTGCCGAAGATGGTCTTGAGGGCCATGCCGCCTCCAAGCCTGGTTTTATCCTCCTGGTCGGGCGTCGCATGGCAGGACGCGCATCCGCCCGCATAGAACACGGTGCGGCCATTTTCGAGATCGGCCGCGTGCGGGGGGAGCGCGTCCGCTGAAACGCTCGCTGGCATGGTGATGACCCAGAACGCGGCGGCCCCGAGCACCACGACTACGAGCAGCGCGAGCAGAAACCTTCGCACGTGCGGATCCGCCCGAGAGGCGCCTGGCGCAGCATCATGTCGCCCGCTTGCGATAGGTCTGATGGCAACCACCGCAGTTCTTCCCCAGCTCACTGAACTGAGCTTTGAAGCTTTCGAAGTCCTTCGTTGCCTCTGACGCTGCTTTCGACTCACGCGCCAGCTTTGCAAGCCTGGCCTCGAAATCTGCCTTGTTTTCCCAGATCGCAGGCAAGGCCGCGGTGTCGCCTCCGGTTTTGGAGCTATCGGGAAACAGAGCGGGCGCTTTTTCGCCAGCCTCCGTGAAAGTGGCGAACGCTTTTTTTGCAGCGTCGAGATCGAACGGCCGTTTCCCCTGGGACATTTCAGTCGCAATCCGAGCCTGATCGCCGTTGGCCTTCATCAGCGCTTTTCGCGTTGCAATTGGATCAGTCTGGGCGGCTAGCGTGCCCACCCCGATCGCGACCACCGCGACAGCAAGCAAGGAACGGATCATGTTCTGTTCTCCTCCACTGACCGGGTACTGGCCATGGGCCAGTACCCACTGACCGTTATGAAATCCGCACCGGACGGCGCGGCGAGATGGCATTGTCTTGAACCCTACAATCACTCAGATATTCCCGTTACGGCTAAAAGATTCTGGACAGTTCTCCACGTACACTTGTCCGTGAGCACCGCAACCTGGCTAAAGCGTATGGATGCGCCTGCCTTCGGCAATTGCGGCCCAAACCCGCTCGGGCGTTGCCGGCATGTCCAGGTGGCGGATGCGAAACGCCCGCCATAGCGCATCGAGGATGGCGTTCATGACCGCGGGAGCCGAGCCGATGGCTCCCGCCTCCCCTGCTCCCTTTACCCCCAGCGGATTGGTCCGGCACGACACGTTACGGGTCTCGAAAGTGAACACGGGGACATCGGCAGCCCGCGGCAGGGCATAATCCATCAGCGAAGCGCTGACGAGTTGGCCAGAGGCAGAATCGTACACTGCATTCTCCATCACG
>DATBYX010000336.1:0-2638 GCA_036513475.1 Xanthobacteraceae bacterium
TCGAAGCCACCATCGGAGCGGTTGATGAACTGGCATCGACCCATCCAGTCGCCGTCGCGGCCGTCCGAGGTGTCGGTCTCTCCGGTCAGATGCATGGCGCGACTTTGCTCGATGCGGCTGGTACACCCCTGCGCCCGGCGATCCTGTGGAATGACGGTCGCTCCCACGTTGAATGTCGCGAGCTCGAAGCACGCCTGCCGGCGCTCCATTCGATTGCCGGCAATCTGGCCATGCCCGGCTTCACCGCGCCCAAACTCCTTTGGGTTGCCAATCACGAACCCGAGATCTTTCGGCGGACGGCGAAGGTGCTGTTGCCAAAGGCCTATGTTCGCTTTCGCCTGACCGGCGCCATGGTCGAGGACATGTCTGACGCTGCCGGCACGCTCTGGCTTGATGTCGGCCGGCGGCGATGGTCGGAAGAGATTCTGGCCGCGTGTCGCATGTCGCTGGCACAGATGCCGAGCCTTGTCGAAGGCAGCGAGTCGAGCGGACAGCTGACCGCCGACCTGACGACGCGATGGGGTATGAAGCCAGGCGTGGTCGTGGCCGGCGGCGCGGGAGATTGCGCGGCGAGCGCCATCGGCCTTGGGGCGATCGCGCCGGGCCAGGCGTTTCTCTCTCTTGGCACGTCGGGCGTGCTTTTTGCCGTCACCGATCAGTTTGCACCCAACGCGATCTCGGCCGTGCATGCTTTCTGCCATGCGCTTCCGGGGATCTGGCATCAGATGGGGGTCATGCTATCGGCCGCGGCGTCGCTTGCCTGGCTGGCCGACGTGCTGAGAGCTCGCGAGGCCGACCTGCTGGAACCGCTCGGGACCGCCGTCGATTCCCCGAGCCCCGTCAAGTTCCTCCCTTATCTTTCGGGTGAACGCACGCCCTTGAATGACGCCAAGGCGAGCGGCGCCTTTGTCGGGCTCAGAGCCGATACGAGCCGATCCCACATCGTACAGGCCGTTCTGGAAGGCGTTGCGTTCGCCGCCCGTGACAATCTGGTGGCCTTGGCAGCCGCCGGCACGCATCTCACCGAAGTCGATCTGGTCGGCGGTGGCTCGCGGTCGCCGCTCTGGACGCAGATCGTTGCGGACGTCCTGGGCCTGCCGGTCCACCGCGTCGAGGAAGGCGAAGTGGGCGCGGCATTGGGCGCCGCTCGGCTCGGGCGACTGGCAGATACAGGGGAGGCGCCGGCCGTCGTCTGTACCCGCCCATCTCGGCTGGCGACCTGCCTGCCCCGGCCTGCGCAAGTCGCGGCTTACGAAGAGTCCTACGCGCAGTGGTCGAAGCTTTATCCCGCCCTGAAGGAGATATCCCGTTGATCAGCTCATCCCCTCGTTTCTTCGAGACGGCCTTGCCGGTCAGCTTTGGCGGGTCTTCCGCCGAGCCCCCGCATGCGTTTCGCTGGTATGACAAGAACCGTATCGTTGCGGGCAAGCGGCTTGAGGATCACCTGCGCTTTGCCGTCTGTTACTGGCATTCCTTCTGCTGGCCGGGCAGTGACCCCTTTGGTGGCGAGACATTCCTCAGACCCTGGCACCATGGCGGAGACGCGCTTGATCTCGCCAAGGCCAAAGCTGACGTCGCCTTCGAACTCTTCCGCCTGCTCGACGTGCCGTTCTTTACCTTCCACGACGTCGATGCGGCGCCGGAGGGCGCAAGCCTGAAGGAGTCGATCTACAATCTCGACGTCATCGCCGAGATCTTCCAGGAAAAGATGGCGACGTCGAAGGTGCGGCTCCTCTGGGGAACAGCGAACCTCTTCTCGAACCGCCGCTATATGGCAGGCGCGGCGACGAACCCGGATCCGGATGTGTTCGCGTATGCGGCGAGTCAGGTGCGCGCCGCGTTGGAGACGACGCACCGGCTTGGCGGGCAGAACTATGTCTTGTGGGGCGGCCGTGAAGGTTACGAGACGTTGCTCAATACCGACATGAGACAGGAGCTGGACCAACTGGGCCGCTTTGTCAGCATGGTGGTGGAGCACAAGCACAAGATCGGGTTCAAGGGGCCGATCCTGATCGAGCCGAAGCCGAAGGAACCGACGAAGCACCAATATGATTTCGACGTTGCGACCTGTTACGGGTTCCTGGAGCGCTATGGCCTGACCAAGGAAGTCAAGCTCAACCTCGAACAGAACCACGCGATTCTCGCCGGCCATTCATTCCAGCACGAGATCGCGCTTGCCAATGCATTTGGCGTCTTCGGGTCGCTCGACATCAATCGCGGCGATGACCTTCTGGGCTGGGACACTGACCAGTTCGCGATGAACGTACCGGAGATGGTGCTCTGTTTCCATGAGCTGCTGAAGGGTGGCGGGTTCACGACCGGCGGGCTCAATTTCGACGCCAAGATTCGCCGGCAGTCGATCGATCCGGACGATCTGATCCATGCCCACGTCGGATCAATGGATGCCTGTGCGCGCGCCTTCATCGCCGCCGCGGAGATGCTCGATGCTGGCGCGCTAACCGGCCAGATTGCCGAGCGCTACGCGGGCTGGCAGGCCCCCGAAGCACGAGCCATCCTTGCTGGCGATCAATCTCTGGCTGAAGTCGCCGACAGGGCCCTGATGCAAGGCCTCAATCCTCAACCGCGTTCGGGTCGCCAGGAATACCTGGAGTCCCTTGTCAACCGTTTCGTCTGAAGC
>DATBYX010000337.1:0-3724 GCA_036513475.1 Xanthobacteraceae bacterium
GGCTGGCGCGCACCAGCCAGCTGCGCCGTTTGGAGCAGACCAGGGCGTCCCGGGCGCCGAAATAGACCGCATTTTCGAGGTCGATCGGACACCCCCGACCTTTCGCCTGCCGCAAGGCGGCGGGAATGTCAGGAACCTGGACGAAGCCAAAGTGCACCGTGATGTGCCAAAATCCCTCGGCGACCTTGGTCAGCTCGATGCGGTCGCGAGGTGCGACGCGCGGGATATCCTCGAATTTCACCGTCAGCCCGATCGCGGTCTCGTGCAGCGCTCCCATCTGCGCGACGTGCTCGACGATCAGGAACGGTGTCGTCGTGGCGAGCCGCGTCAGAAAGATCGCCGTGCCGGGCACGCGCGGCACACGGCTCTGCTTGAGGCGGCGGAAGAACTCATCCGGCGCCTCTGTCAACACGGTGTGGCGGTGGCGCATGGCCTCGAAGCCGAAGTGCCATGAGACCATAACGATGAACACCAGCGTGCCGAACGTAAGCGGTATCCAACCGCCCTCGCGGATCTTGAACAGATTGGCCGCGAAGAACGCGAAATCGACAGCGAGAAACAGGCCGCATGTGGTCAACGCCGGTCCTGCCGGCCAGCGCCAGCGCTCGCGCATGACATTGTAAAGCAGCGCGGTCGTCAGCAGCATGGTGGTCGAAACTGCGGTGCCATAGGCACCCGCCAGTCGATCCGAACTGCCGAAACTGACGGTGAGCGCGACCGTCAGCAGCATCATTGTCCAGTTCACGAACGGCACGTAGATCTGCCCGTATTCCTCCGAGGAGGTCTGGCGGATCCGCACACCCGGGAACCAGCCGAGCTGCATCGCCTGACGGGTCAGCGAGAACGATCCCGTGATGATCGCCTGGCTGGCGATGATCGTAGCAACGGTGGCAAGCCCCACGAGCGGATAGATCGACCATGACGGCGCCAGCCGGAAGAACGGATTGCCGTCCATTGCTGGATCGCCGAGGAAGAGAGCGGCCTGCCCGGCATAATTGAGCAGCAGCGCCGGCAACACGATCCCGTACCAGGAGGTACGGATCGGATTGCGGCCGATGTGGCCCATGTCGGCATACATTGCTTCGCCGCCGGTCATCGCCAGAAAGACCCCGCCGAGCACGGCGACACCACTCCAGCCGTGTCCCGTCAGCAGCGCGATCCCGTAGCGCGGATCGACGGCGGCGATCACCGCGGGATAGCGGGAAATGCCGGCAATGCCCAACGCGGCGATGACCGCGAACCACAGCAGCATAACCGGCCCGAACGCCTTGGCGATCTGCGTGGTGCCGCGGCTCTGGATGGCGAACAGGCCGAACAGGATCGCGACCGCGATCGAGACGTAATGCGGCTTGAACACATCGGTTGCGACGTTGAGCCCTTCGAGGGCGCTCAATACCGAGATCGCCGGCGTGATGATGCCGTCGCCGTAGAGCAGCGCCGCCCCGAACAGTCCCATGACGATGAGGGTGCGCCGGCCTTTGGACCAGTTCGCGCCGGTCATCGACATCAGCGCCAGGATGCCGCCTTCGCCGTGGTTGTCGGCGCGCATGACGAACAGGCAATATTTGACGGAAATGGTAATGATCAGCGCCCAGAAGATCAGCGACAGACTTCCGAGCGCCGCATCCGAGGAAAAATGCCCGCCCGTCGCACCGACGACCGCCTGCAGCGTATAGAGCGGGCTGGTTCCGAGATCGCCATAGACGATCCCGAGCGCGGCGAGCGCGGCTGGCGGTGTGGTCTTGCGAGCGATGCGCACCAGTGCCGGATTGTCTTCATGAACGATGTCAGCCGGCATCGATCCTGGTCTCCTTGCACCGCTAATTCAGTTATCTTGACGATCGCGTCCGTGGGAGTGGATCCCGACCTGCCTGTGCAAAGTCACATTCAAATGCGTAAGAAAAAAGAACCCAGCGCGAGGGAAAAAAAACGCTGGGTTCTTGGCTTACGGCCGAAGGATAGCGCTCGAATCGGGCAGCTGCTCGATGGCGCATTTAGCCTCGGTCCTTCTCATCATTGCAACATTTGAAATAAGAAATTGGTTCCGCGTGTCCCCACACTCTCGACCGCCATGGAGTGAGCAATTGTATACAGACCTACGTTGGTCAATGGGCGCATGGTTGCTCCAACAACGCTTTGACACCCATGGCAAGACGAGCCTGGGGGTGCCAATCGCGGGTTTGACTGGCTGAAATCGGACCAGCACACGTTTCCACGCATAGAGGAGTGACCCGAATGTCCAGCATATCGAATACGATCCGCGACACCGCCAAGAATGCCAAGGATGCTGGGCGGGAAGCCGGCCAAGCCGCGTCGGCGGGCGCTCGCGACATCCAGGCCGATCTCGTGGGCTTGCGGGACGACGTCGCCCGCCTGACCCATCAGATCGCCGACATCTTCGCCGCCAAGGGCACGGCCTCGTGGCAGCGGGCGAAGTCGGATCTGGACGGCGTGATCTCGGATGCCGGCGAGAAGGGCCGCGAAGCGATCGGCGCGGTCCGCGAGGTCGGCGACAATTTGGTCGACGCGGTCGACAAATCGCTGAAGCAGAGACCATACACCGCGCTCGCGCTCGCGGCCGGCCTCGGCTTCCTGTTCGGAGCCATCTGGAGACGCTGAGTTCGGTTTTTCGGAGCCCGAAATCCTGCAGATTCTTGGCCCGCCAGCGTGATCGCGGCCCGCCGGCCACGATCCTCGCGCCCGTTAAAATGCAAGACCGTCGAAGTGATCAATTTGATACAGACCGCGTACATGCGACGGCCTACGAATGAACCCTGGTGGCATGCGTCAATTCGGCGCGCTGAGCATATGAAATTAATCGCTGGGAGTCGCCCATGAAAACGTTCCTTTCGGCAATGCTGCTGATGATCGTTGTATCGCCAGCCGCTGCACAAACAGCTACGCCGGCGTCTCATGATGCTTCTGCTCACGATGTCTACCTGAATACCAGGGATCTCAAGTGGGAGAGACTCATCCCGGAGTTGGGAGCGGGTTCGCCTGACATAACGATCCTACACAAGGATCCAAAATCGGGAGCTACACAGCTCATGATCCGGAGCCCAGCGAATTATCATGCACCCAAACATTGGCACACAGCCAACGAGACACACACCGTCATCTACGGCACATGGATCATGAAGCACGAGGGCGGCGAGAAAGAGAAAGAATTAGGTCCTGGTGGCTACAATTACATGCCGGGCAAAATGATTCACGAGGGTTGGGTTGGACCTGACGGAAATCTCCTTTTCATCACCGTCGACGGCCCGTGGGATCTCAACTTGGTGGATGGCCCGGACGCAAAAATGCCGCCAGTCAACTAACAGGCTGCTGAAAAAGTCGATTCACGAATCGGCAGGAGTGTGATTGTGTGCATGCGTACCTTTTTGCTGAGGAAACCGATGCGCGGCAAGGATGATCGCTCCGAGAGTTCGATCCTGTTGGCTTTGCTATTTTCGCTATTCCACAAGCGCAGTCTCTATCGCACGAGCGCCCCGGAATGACGGCGCAGAGTGATAGCTTAGACGGTTGCCTGGGCGTAGGGCCGCTCGTCGATGAATTTGGCCATGCCGGATTTGACGCCGTGCCTGGCGAGCTCCTCCAGATAGATCCTGTGGATGCGGGGGTCCTGGTGCTCGTACTCGATCTGGCAGCCGCCGTCCTTGACGCTGACGTCCATGCCCGTGAAGACCCGGCGTTTGTCGGCGGTGAAGGGATAGCGCAGGCT
>DATBYX010000338.1:0-7474 GCA_036513475.1 Xanthobacteraceae bacterium
CGTCGATCAGTTCGGCAGGTAGCTCGGATCGACCAGCGATCGCATATCGATGCTGTTTTTTTGGAATCCGGCCTTCACCTGAAATTCCTGCATCTTCATCAGCGCGTCGAGGTCCGGCCGCAGGGTCGGGTCACGGTAATAGTCTTTCATCTCCAAATAGACGTCCGGGCTTACCCGAACCATCCGGCTATCGATCAGCAGCTGGCGCGCCTCCTTCGGCTGCTCCAGATAGAACCGCATCGCGTCCTTGAGATCCTCGAGGAACGCGCGAACCGCGATGCTGTTCTTCTTGAGGAAGGCCTCCTTCCCGATGATCACATCGAGCTCTTCATCGAACGGCAAACCGTATTTCGCGTCGAATACCTTATTGGTCGGCACGTCCTTCTCCAGCAGCGCCGCAAACGGCTGGGGGAATTCGCCCACATCGATCTTGCCGGCGATCAAAGCCTCCTGCATGGCGGAAAAGGGGATCGGGGCTATGGTCACTTCGGCGTCGGAGAGACCGTGCTTGCCGAGCGCGGCCCACAGCCAGAGGTGACCGGAGGTGGAAAAGCCGTTGAGCCCGACGATCTTGCCTTTCAGGTCGGGGACCGATTTGATCGAGGACTGCGCCTTCGCGTAGTAGGAAGTGCTGAACCCGCGCGAGCTTTCGCGGCAGATCGACGCGATGATCTTGGCGGTCACGCCCTCCGCGGCGGCGAAGATGACGCCGTTCGCCCCGCCCGCGGCAAGATCGATGGCATCGGCTTCGAAGGCCTGGGCGCGCTTGTCCGCGCCCTGGAATTTGGTTCCGTCAATCGTGTAGAGCTTGCCCTGATGCCGGCCCAATTCGGGCTTGGCGATCAGCAGCCAGAGCGGCTCTTCCGCCGCTCCGCCATAGCCGATGCGCAGCATTACCGGCGCGGCGCGTGCGTTCCGTGGCACCATGCCGCTGCCGAGCACGCCCGCCGCTGCTCCGCCGCCCAGCACTGTCCGCCTGCTGATTGCGCCCATATTCGCCTCGTTCGTATGCATGTTTGCGCGCGCATCCCTGCGTCGCCGTCATTTATCAGTTCCGTGCGGCTTCGTCATTGTGCGGCAGCAGTGCGGGTGCCGGAGCGGGCCTGCCCAGGATCATGTCTGCCGCCTTCTCCGCAATCATGATCACGGTTGCATTGATGTTGCCGCCGACCAGGTCGGGCATGATCGAAGCATCCACAACTCTGAGATTCTCCACACCGCAGAGCTTGAGCCTCGCATCAACGATCGCATCCGGGTCCGCCCCCATGCGGCAGGTGCCGCAGGGGTGGTGGGCGGTGGTAAGGCTCGCTCGAATGTAGCCGTTGAGCTCCCGATCGGACCGCAGGTCGGCTCCAGGGCCGGTCTCGCGCCCGCGAAACGGGGCAAGCGAAGGTTGCGCCGCGACCTCGCGCAGCAGCTTGAGCCCCGCGCGCAAGGTATTGAGATCGTGCCCCTCGGCGAGAAAGTTCTGCGCAATGCGCACGGCATTGTCGGGATCAGCCGAGCGCAGCCGAATCTGGCCGCGGCTTCTCGGTCGCAACAGGATCGGACGGCAAATGAAGCCGTCGGTCCACGCTGGCCTGATGCCCGGGAACCAGGGGCCTGCAGCCGACGAACCAGACCGGAACAGAAGCTGGATGTCCGGGATCGCGCAGCCCGGGTGCGTCTTCACGAAGGCCATGAAGCCGCTCGGGACGTCGGCGGCCGGGCCAGAGCCTGCAACATAGGCGCGCGCGAAATTGCGAGCGAGCCGATCAAAGCGCGTCGCCGCTACAAAGGGCCCTGGCTGAAGGCGCTCATGCTGCAGGCCGGTCGAGCAATGGTCCTGCAGATTGCGCCCGACGCCGCGCAACGGCAGCATCACTTTTATCCCGAACTCGCCGATGTCGTCGGGATCGCCGATCCCGGACAGCATCAACAGCTGCGGCGTGTTGATCGCGCCGGCGCAAAGGATGACCTCGCGTGCGGCGCGCACAGTGTGGCTCGATCCCCGCTGGTGGTATTCGATGCCGACGGCGCGGCTGTGCTCGATCACGATCCGGAGCGCAAGCGCGTTCACTTCGACCCGGAGATTTTGCCGCCCCAATGCAGGATGCAGATAAGCCCGTGCGGTGCTGTCGCGCCGGCCGTTGCGGATGGTCCATTGTGCCCAGCCAAACCCGTGCTGCTGCGCGCCGTTGTAATCCTCGGTCAAGGGATGGCCGGCTTTCACGCCGGCTTGAATATACGCCTCGTAAAGCGGGTCCATGTTTTTGGTGCGCCGCACGTAGATCGGTCCCGTGCCGCCGCGATACGGCGACTCACCGTCTTCCCAGGTTTCGGCGCGCTTGAAATAGGGAAGAACCTCGGCATAGGACCAGCCGACCAGCCCCACGCGCGACCAGCGGTCATAATCGCTGCGATGGCCGCGCACATGGCCCATGGCGTTGATGGAGTGGCAACCGCCGATGACCTTGCCGCGCGCGGTCTCGATGCGTCGGTCCGCGGCATGGGGTTCGGGCTCGGTCTCGTACCCCCAGTCGAACCGGCCGAAGCCCCAGATGCGGCCCACACCGAGCGGAATCCGGAGGAGGGGATGCCAGTCCCATCCACCGGCTTCGAGCAGCAGGACACGCAGCCCGCGATCGGCGCTGAGCCTCTCTGCGAGCACGCAGCCGGCCGAGCCTGCGCCGACGATGACGTAATCGAACTCGCGCATCGCCGGACCATCTCGCTGCGATTGCCAAATTTCCGCCGCGCCCATAACATTCGAGCACAGTCCCCACCATCCTGTCCGATCCCGAACCAACGAGGCCTGCAGCATCATGATCGAGGTCATCCCGCTGACCCGCGAGATCGGGGCAGAAGTGCGCCGCCTGGACCTGCGCGAGGAGATCGATCCTGCTACTGCCTCGCAACTCTACGCCGCCTGGCTCGATCATCTGGTTCTTGTCTTCCGCGACCAGAGCATCACGAGCGATGATCAGCGCCGCTTTACCAGCTTGTTCGGTGAGATCCAGCCGCCGCGCTCACGTCCGGGTCAGCGGGATCCGAATAATCCCGTGATGTGGATTGCGAATGCGACCATCGATGGTCAACGCGGCGAGCTCCCGGAAGGCGACATGCAGTTCCACGCCGACCAGTGCTATTACGAGACCCCAGCCAAGGGGGCGGTCCTCTATGCGATCGAGATTCCGTCCTCCGGCGGCAACACACTGTTCGCCAGCGCCTACGCCGGCTATGCAACTCTTGCCCCGGATTTGCGCGCGCAGGCCGAGCGTTTGCAAGTCTTGTTTCTCTACGATTACGAGAAGAACGCGAACCGCAAGGGGCCGAGCACCTGGGCGGATGCACCGCGCTGGATCCACCCGGCGGTGACGGTGCATCCGGAGACGGGGCGCCGCGCGCTGCTCGTCAATCGCCTGATGGCCGACAGTGTGGTCGGCCTGCCGCGCGAGGAGAGCGACTCCTTGATCGAACAGCTTTGTCAAGCCACCGAGCGGCCCGGGCACATCTATGAGCATGTCTGGCGGGTTGGCGACGTTTTGCTGTGGGACAACAGGTGCACCCTGCATGCGCGCACGGATTTTGATCCGGCCGAGCGGAGAGTTCTCCGTCGCATGGCGATCAAGGGGGCGCGTCCCATTCCGGTCTTGCAGGCGGCCTGAGCAAGATGCCGATCTGCGAAGCCGATCCGTGGCGCCTGCAATATTTCATGCATGCCTATTGCCCACCGGACGTGAATATCCCGACGGAGGACTGCGATGCATGGCTTTGGTACCCGGCGCACCGCTGGGTATATGACAAGATTGCTGTCGCCCAGAGTCAGGGCATCGAGGCCGCCCCGCACGGCGTAATGCCCTCCCGCTTTCCCGTATTCTCCAAGCCGATCACAAATTTGCGCGGAATGGGCGTGGCGAGCCGCGTTCTGCATGACGCGAGCGAGTATGCGCAAAACCTCACGCCCGGCCATATGTGGATGAGGTTGTTGCAGGGGCCTCACGTCAGCTCCGACGTCGTGATCGTTGACGGGGAGCCGCGCTGGTGGCGGCATGT
Source organism: Xanthobacteraceae bacterium (assembly GCA_036513475.1). Lineage (GTDB taxonomy): Bacteria > Pseudomonadota > Alphaproteobacteria > Rhizobiales > Xanthobacteraceae > VAZQ01. The sequence goes on from DATBYX010000338.1 coordinate 4,036, forward strand.
CACCGGCGAGCCGAGCGGGGACGGCACCTTCGATTACTGGACGGTGCATGCGGCGGCGGAGCCTGCGATCGAGGATTATTGCGGCGCGTGGATCGCACAGCATCTTCGGGGATACACCGGCATCCTGAACATCGAAACGATCGGAGCCCGGATGATCGAGGTGCACCTGCGCATGAGCGATCAGTGGCCTGACCTCTACGGTGCGGGTTGGCTGGATGCGGTGGTGCGCCTTTATGCCCAGCGCGAATGGGCTTTCGCCGATCGGGAGCGGCGCAACGGATACAGCGTGGTGTTGTTCGGGCCGCATGGTCCAAAGTATCGTCATCCGCCCGCGGCTCTGCTCGCGCGGGTGGGCAGCATGCCGGGCGTTTCCAGCGTGCAGATCACCTTTCACGAGGAAAAGGATCCGCAAGGACACGCCATGCCGCCTGGCGGCTTCCGGCTTGCCATCGTGAATGCATGGAGCCTCGCCGCCGGATTTGCCGCACGCGACATGCTCAGCGCGTGTTTGCTTGCCCGGGCTGCTTAATTGGTGCGCATCAAGTCTAAGGAGTGATCATGAAAATTGTAGGGTTCGAAGCTGATGGAGGTTGGCATCTCGGCGTTTTGGAGGGCGATGAGCTCGTCGATCTTCAGGCCATCGACAAGACCATCCCCGGGGATCTCGGGGAGGTGTTGCGACGACACAACGGCGATCTCTCTTCCTTGCGCGAAGTAGCGAAGCGAGCGCCGAGCACGGCGCGGCGCCCCCTCAAGGGTCTCAAGTTCGGCTTGCCCGTGGCCAGGCCCGGCAAGATCATCTGCCTGGGGCTCAACTATCTCGAACATGTCAAGGAAGGCTCCCAACGCGACAACATTCCGAGATTCCCCACCATCTTCATGCGCGGTGCCACCTCGCTCGTGCCGCATGGGCAGCCGATCATTCGGCCCAAGGTGTCCGAGACGCTCGACTACGAGGCCGAGCTGATTTTTGTCGTTGGCAAGCGCGCCAAGCATCTGAGCGCGGAGAACGCCTATTCCTGCATCGCCGGATACTCCTGCGGAAATGAAGGCTCCGTACGCGAATTTCAGCGCAAGACCACGCAGTGGGATATGGGCAAGAACTTCGATCGCACCGGCGGCTTCGGCCCATGGATGGTGACTGCGGACGAGATTCCCCCGGGCGCCAAGGGACTGAAGATTCAGACCAGGCTCAACGGGCAGGTCATGCAGTCGGACAACACCGACAATATGATGTTTCCCATTGCCGAGACTATTGCCTACATCACCCAGGGGCTCACGCTGGAGCCCGGCGATATCGTGTTTACCGGAACGCCGTCGGGGGTCGGCCATGCGCGCAAGCCCAATCCGGTATGGATGAAGCCGGGCGACACCTGCGAGATCGACATCGAGCGCGTCGGCGTCCTCGTCAATCCGATCGAGGCTGAGAAATAGGGAGAGGTCGCATGGCAAGCTTGAACGTTCTCACCATCTGCGGCTCCCTGCGTAAAGGCTCTTACAATGCCATGGTGCAGCGGGCGCTCCCGGGGCTCGCCCCCGAAGGCATGACGTTGAAAGCCGCCCCCTCGTATGCGGAGCTGCCGCTCTATAACGCGGACATTCAGAACTCCACCGGGTTTCCGGCGGGCGCGAACGTGCTCGCCGATGCCATCCGCGCGGCGGATGGGGTGATATTCTGCACGCCCGAATATAATTTCGGTATTCCGGGCGGACTGAAGAACGCAATTGATTGGGTGTCGCGCCTGCCCAATCAGCCCTTCGCCGGCAAGCCGATCGCGCTGCAATCGGCCTCGCCCGGGCCGTTGGGCGGCGGACGAGTGCAATACGACATGCGCAGGGCGATGGTGTTTCTCGACGGGTTCACGCTCAACAAGCCTGAAATCTTCATCGGCGGCTGTGCGTCCAAGATCGACGAGAAGACCGGCGAGATCAAGGACGAGGCGACGCGCGGCCTCATCAAGCAGCAGCTCGCAGCGTTCGCGAGCTTCATCGCCCAGGTCGCGCCGAAGAAGTGAGTTCGTGCAACAGCGCCGTCTGCGGTCACATCGGTCGAGCGGGGAATCATGGCGGAACAACCGCTCGATGTGCTTGTGATCTGCGGATCGCTGCGCAAGGGTTCCGATAACGCGCGCGGGCCTCGCGCGCATGTTGCCGCGTTTGGCGCCGGCCCGGATCTCGTTCCGCTCCGCTGCGTCGTTTGCCAAGATTCCGATCTAATGACATCCAGACGACGAGCGGCTTTTCGGCGGGGCTCAATGCCCGGGCGGACGCGATCCGCAGTGCGGATGCGCTGATCATCGTTGGCTGCCAACCGCGCGCTGCTGCGATCGCGGTCCAAAGGTCCACGTTGCCCGGTCTTCGCCCAGCGGGCGGTGCGCGCCGGTATGGTCTTTTACCCCCCGATGGGGGCGCCGTTCATCTTGCAACTTTGTTTTTGTTGGGTTTTCCCACGTTGGCTTCGTTCGCGGAACTTGGCTTCGTTTGCGGAAAGTATCGAAACCTGCCCTACGCGGTCCTTTTCCAACCCGCGGACCGAAGGCCAGGGGTTTCCGCGACAGCCGCCGCAGCACTGCTGCAATGTCGATCTCGTTGTCGGAGATCTCGTTCAAGATTGTTTCTCCGGACCCCGTGAACGCGGCGGCACGTGCGGCAGCGAGCTTCTGCGCCATGGACTTGCGCAGTGAGCGCGCGTCGCTCTCATAACGGTCAAGCGTCGCGAGAGATTTGATCGCCACGCGATCCTCGAGCGCACGCGCAAGAAGAGGCAACCGCTCCTCGCGGATATCGAGGATATCGATCTGCGCGGCGGCGAGCCGGCATGCGGCCTCGAAGCGCTGCGCATCGGCAGTGGGACCGGCGAGCTTGCGCGCGAGCTCGGCGATGTTCTTGGTCTTTTCCGGGTCGCGCAGCGCCGGCACGCGCAAGCCGTGCTTGCGCGCATTCTGTGCCGCGCGCGCCTTGCCCGCGGCCGTGCGCGGACCGGTGCTGGCGCGCGCGTTGCGCCTATTGGCGTATCGCTGGCGCAGGCTGGTCATATCGCCTCCTGCTCTGCAGGCGGCTGCGGCACGATCGGTGCGCCCTGCCCATCGGAATTCTCGACCTGATGGAGCGTCCCGCGCAGCTTCTCCGCAAAGCTCGCGCGGTGGCGTTCGATCTCGGACAATGCCGTGCCGCGCCGGTTCTCGGCGTTGGCGATCATTGCCTCGATGCGCTCGATCTCCTCGAGCTCCTGGCGCAAGGTCGCTGCCATCACCGTGTCCATGGACAAGCCCGCCGACTTGAGGGCGCGCTCGACCTTGTCGACTGCGGCCGCATCACGCGCGAACCAGCCCCGCGTGAGGTCGAAGGCGTCTTCGGAGAGCCGATCGAGCACCTCGCGCAAAGCCTCGCGGGCCCGCGCCCGCAGCAGGTTCGCTTTGAGGCGGCGCAGGCGCAGGAC
>DATBYX010000339.1:0-2806 GCA_036513475.1 Xanthobacteraceae bacterium
ATCACAATCGCGATCCTAGTCGGTCTGTTCCTGGTCCAGCGCAAGGGAACGGAGTTCGTCGGCAGTATCTTCGGGCCAGTGATGCTGGTGTGGTTCGTCGCGATCGGCCTCCTTGGCCTGCTCGGTATCATGCAGACCCCGGGCATCCTGGCCGCCATCAGCCCCCACTATGCCGTTGCCTATCTCGTTCACGCAGGACCCGGTATCGCCTTCGCCGTGCTCGGCGCCGCTTTTCTCGCGCTCACGGGCGCCGAGGCAATGTACGCGGATATGGGCCATTTCGGACGGCTGCCCATTCAGGTGGGATGGTTCGCGATCGTGTTGCCCGCTCTTATGCTCAACTATTTCGGCCAGGGAGGACTGCTTCTGGCAAACCCCCACGCGGTGGAGAACCCGTTCTACCTGCTCGCACCAAGGTGGGCCCATTATCCGCTGGTCGCGTTCGCAACAATCGCCACCGTGATCGCCTCGCAATCCATCATCTCTGGAGCGTACTCCCTCACTCAGCAGGCCATGCAACTGGGCTTCCTGCCCCGAATGCGGGTGCTGCACACGGCCAGCCACGAGAAGGGCCAGATCTACATACCGGTCGTGAATTGGCTCCTCGCCGTGGGCACGCTCGCGGCCGTGCTATTGTTCGGCTCGTCCGATGCGCTCGGCGGAGCATACGGCATCGCCGTCTCGATGCTGATGGCGGTCACGACGGTCCTGGCGGCCCTCGTCGCCCTGAAATGGGGTTACAACCCGTTCTTGGTCATAGCGGTGAATGGATTCTTTCTGATCATCGAGCTGATCTTCGTTGCGGCGAACATGACGAAGCTGGTCGAGGGCGGCTGGTTCCCGCTCCTGATGGCCGGCGTTATTGCGTTCCTGATGCTGACCTGGCGAACCGGGTGGCAATTGCTTGAGCACGAGCGCTCCAAGCTGCGCCAGCGCGAGGACGAATTCATCGCGTGGGTGCTCGACAATCCGCCCATCCGGCTGCCGGGAGCGGCGGCGATCTTTACGGCAGCGAGCACAGGCATCCCGCTTGGCCTGACGCATCACCTGCGGCGTAATCGCGTCCTGCACGAGCGTGTGCTGCTGATCGGCTCCACCAGCATCGATGCACCGCGCGTGGCCCCCGAGCAACGCATCAGGCTGGTGTCGGTCGGCGCCGGCATCACCCGCGTCATCTTCCAGTTCGGCTTCATGGAAACACCGAACATGATGGAGGGGTTGAACCTCGCCTGTCACGAGCCCGAACTTCGCGGTATCGATCCGCAGAACATCACATATTATTTCAGGCGGGTGATGGTGATCCCCACCGACAAGGCGTCCGGCATGGCGGTCTGGAGAAAATCTTTGTTCGCCACAATGCACCTCAACGCCAATCTCCCGGCCGTGTATTTCGGGGTTCCGGCCGCCCAGGTCGTCGAGGTCGGTCTCGAAGTCGAGATATAGCGCTCATCAAGACAGCACCGCGGCTTCCGATGCTGGACTCGAACTGAAATCACAAAATAAGCCCCTAAGATTGGATGGGTGGCACCAACGAATTCGTGGAGCCGCGGACCAAAACGCTATAATCTTCACCGTGCTCCACCCATTCCGGGAAACCGACCCATGGCCTTACGCGATACACGCAAACCAGCGCTTCCAACGACCCCGAAACTCGAGTTTAGTGCCGCGAAGATAGGCGCAATGCCCACCTTTACCGATGTGAAATCTACCGAAGCACTGTCTGGCGGACCCGCCTTGACAGCACGACGAACTGGGCGGTGGTTACGACGGGCATTGCGCTATCCGCGACTTTCAGCAGTGCGGAAGCCTCGCCCTTATCCATGGTGCTCGTTGGTCTGATCGTCACTGTATTCCTTTTGTTCGAGGCCGCCGCTACCGGTATTTCAACGTCTGGCGGGCATGCGCGTGGTTACTCGAGACCGATTTCTACGCCCCCATGGCCAGGGGCGAAGGCATTCGGTTAGGTGCGAGTTGGGCCGAGTTGCTGGCGAAGGATTATTGCGATCCGCGCTACCACATCAGCTTCGGCGACTTCGCCGCACATACGCCTGGATCTTTGTGATCCAGGCCATTGCTTACGTTCGCTATCCACCCGATCGCGCTGAGCACCCTTGCCGACGTTTGGGAGCGTGCCGCCATAGGCCTGATCCCAGGTGGCCTAGTTGTTCCTGCGGGAGTGCTATTCCATGGCGGATGGGCGGTTTTTTCGCGCTCCTAACCTATCGCATCGAGATCGCCTCTCGACGCGAGCGGCGGAGCCTGATTGCGATGGGATAGCTGACGGAGAGGCGGAGAAGTTCGTAACTGGTCGTCAGGACGACGAAGGCGTGGGGCTTCAAAATCTCATAAGCATTGCTCCTGCGCGCCAACGAGATGATCGAATGAAGGTGCCTTTCGTTGCGATGCATAAGTCAGTAGTCGGCACTGGGCTGCCGCCCCGGGATGTCCGCATTTAGAGATTCTGGGAGGGTAACCGGACCACCGTCGGACATCAGAGTTCTGGCTCTGAAGTAGTCACAGACGCCGCGATCAAACCGTGGTATCGTCCGTTCCAGCACGTGGGTATGGCCCTGTTGGAGGGTCACATGTCAATCCAAATTCGACGTCGAGAATTCATGTTCACGCTCGGCGGCACAGCGGCGTGGCCGCTTGCCGTGCGCGCGCAACACACCGTAGATCCCGTTATCGGCTTCCTCAGCTCAGTTGACCCGGCGAGTCTGGAGAGGGCCGTGTCGGCCTTTCACCAGGGCCTCGACCACACGGGCTTTATCGAGGGGCGGAACGTGACCGTGACCTACAAGTGGGC
>DATBYX010000340.1:0-4834 GCA_036513475.1 Xanthobacteraceae bacterium
AGGGGGAGGTATTGCGGAGCTTGGTGCACGGCTGAGTCCATATGGGATACCCCTGCCCTTGTACTCAGCCGATTCTGGCAAGCGCTGCGGCGAGATCAGCGATGAGATCATCGCTGTCCTCGATGCCGACCGACAGCCGGATGAGGGTATCGCCAATGCCGAGCTTGGCACGCACGTCCGCGGGCACCGAGGCGTGGGTCATCAGCGCCGGATGCTCGATGAGGCTTTCCACCCCGCCCAGGCTTTCAGCCAGCGCGAAGAGGCGGCAGCGCTCGAGAAATCGCCGCGCATCCTCCAGCGTGCCTGCAAGCTCTGCGGAAATCATGCCGCCGAATGCGTGCATCTGTTTGCTTGCAAGCGCGTGCTGAGGATGGCTTGCAAGCCCGGGATAATACACCCGGCGGACCTTGGGCTGTTGCTCCAGCCACGATGCGATCTTGAGCGCAGACCCGCAATGGCGCTCCATGCGCAGGGCGAGAGTCTTCAGCCCGCGCAGCGCAAGGAAAGAGTCGAACGGGCCCTGGATTGCGCCCACCGCATTCTGCAGGAACTGCATGCGCTCGCGCAGCTCGCTGTTGGTGCCGGCGACTGCGACGCCGCCTACCATATCGGAGTGGCCATTGAGATACTTGGTGGTGGAATGGACGACGAGGTCGAAACCGTATTCGAGCGGACGCTGCACGTAAGGGCTGGCGAAGGTGTTGTCGGCCACCGCCCAGATGCCGCGTGGTTTCGCCAGGGCCGCAACGCGCGCGAGATCGACAAGTTTCAGGAGCGGATTGGTCGGCGTCTCGATCCAGATGAGGCGCGTGTTCGGCCGAATAGCCGGCTCAATTACAGCGGGATCGGTGAGGTCAAGATAGGTGAATTCGAGCCCTGCGGAGCGCCGGCGCACACGCTCGAACAATCGCCGCGACCCGCCATAGAGATCGTCGACCGCGATGATGTGGGAGCCTGCGTCCAGGCAATCGAGCGTCGTCGCGATGGCAGCGATCCCGGAAGCAAAGGCGAACGCCGCCGTTCCGCCTTCAAGATCGGCGATGCAGCGCTCGAACGCCATGCGCGTCGGATTTTTGGTGCGGGCATAGTCGTAGCCCTTGTGCACGCCTGGCGATTGCTGGACGTAGGTGGACGTGGTGTAGATCGGCATCATGATCGCCCCGGTCGTGGGATCGGGCTCCTGCCCTGCGTGCACGCAGCGGGTGGCGAAATCGAGCTGGTTTCTTTGCATATCTATCGTGTGATCCTGAAATAGTTGATCAGGTCGAGGCGCGTGGCCACTCCGAGGAACTGATCGCCATCCATGACGATGGCGACATAGTCTTTGCGAAACAGCGGCGCGAGATCGGCAATCGGCGCATCTGCCGAGATCGTCTCGATCCGCGTCACCATGACGTCCTTTACCGGCTGCGCAAACACCTTGTTGGAATCTTTCTCGGTGAGAAGCGCGCCGAGCACATCGCTCTCGTCGACGAGGCCAACGACATGTCCGCTTTCGTCGACGACGGGAAGCTGCGAGACATCGGAAGAGCGCATTCGCGCAAAAACGGTGCGAAGGGTGTCCTGGGGACGCACTACCACCGCGGTCCCCTCGCTGTAGCTGCTCACGACGACGTCGCGCACGGTGCCGTGCCCATGCGGTTGGGTCCAACCTTCCTGCGCGAGGAAGGTGGGATTGAACACTTTGGAGAGATATTTCGCGCCGGAATCACAGACGAGACTGACGACGCGCTTGGGCAGTGTTTGCGCCCGAGCGTAGCGGAGCGCTGCCGCGAGCAGCGTGCCGGATGAGGAGCCGGCGAGCACCCCTTCTCTCAGAAGAAGCTCGCGCGCGGTTGCGAAGCTCTCCGCATCGGGGATCGAAAAGGCCTCGTGTACCAGGGTGAGATCAGCATTGGGCGGAACGAAGTCCTCGCCGATTCCTTCGACCGCCCAGCTTCCCGCTTGCCCCATGCTGCCGGTCTCGACCAGTGGCGCAAGCACCGATCCGTGCGGGTCCGCGAGGATCATCTGCGTCTGCGGCGAAGCCCGCCGCAGGAAATGCCCCACCCCGGTGAGGGTCCCGCCTGAGCCGACACCCACGACGACGGCATCCAGCTTGCCTTCCATTTGGCGCAGAATTTCCGGCCCGGTCGTTGTCTCGTGCGCGAGCGGATTGGCCGGATTGGCAAATTGGTTGATGAACACCGCGTTGGGAGTGCGCTGCGTAATGGATTGCGCGAGATCCTGATAATGATCGGGATGTCCCTTGCCCACGTCGGAGCGCGTGATCACCACTTCCGCCCCCATCGCCTTCGCGTGCAGCACTTTTTCACGCGCCATCTTGTCCGGGACCACGAGGAGGGTTCGGTAGCCCTTGCGTCCGCCGACCAGCGCAAGTCCAAGCCCGGTATTGCCGGCGGTCGCCTCCACAATGGTGCCGCCCGGCTTCAACCTCCCCTCGGCTTCCGCCGCCTCGATCATGCTGCGAGCCGGGCGGTCCTTGATCGAGCCCGACGGATTTGCACTTTCGAGCTTGAGAAAAAGCCGACAAGGGCCGCAATCGATGCGGGTGACCTCAATGAGCGGCGTCGAGCCGATAAGATCGAGGATGGAGGTCATGCGCGGGCGGGGCGACGAGGATTTGGGCAAAAAATAAGGCCTGTACACAACTTAGTGCAGTGCAACAGGATTGACTTTCCGCCTCTCGACACTATGTTCCGCGCAACCGGTTCGATCATAAAGCGACCGTTCCTCCCCCGCGTAAGCCTGGACATAATCTTGCAATCCGGCGCGGCTAGGCTCTGGGATCGGTCTTGATTCTGAGGTTATATGCCCTTTTCCAAGCTCGGCCTATCCGCCAAAGTTCTCGCCGCAGTGAAAGCGGCAGGGTATTCCACCCCCACTCCCATCCAAGAACAAGCCATCCCCCACGTTTTCGCGCGGCGCGACGTGCTTGGCATTGCCCAAACCGGTACCGGCAAGACCGCAGCGTTCACCTTGCCGATGCTTACGATGCTCGAGCACGGGCGCGCCCGCGCCAGAATGCCACGCACGCTGATCCTGGAGCCGACGCGCGAGCTTGCGGCGCAGGTTCAGGAGAGCTTCGAAAAATATGGGGCCGGGCAGAAACTCAACGTCGCGCTGGTGATCGGCGGGGTTTCTTTTGATGATCAGGATGCCAAGCTCACCCGCGGCGTAGATGTGCTGATCGCCACGCCCGGCCGCCTGCTCGACCATTTCGAGCGGGGGCGGCTCCTCCTCACCGGCGTCGAGCTTCTGGTCATCGATGAGGCCGACCGCATGCTCGACATGGGCTTCATCCCCGACATCGAGCGCATCTGCAAGCTCGTGCCGTTCACCCGGCAGACGCTCTTTTTCACCGCCACCATGCCGCCGGAGATCAGGCGCATCACCGAGCAGTTCCTGCACAATCCGGTAAGGGTCGAGGTTTCGCGGCCGGCCACCACGGTTGCAGCCACAACGCAGCTCTTGGTCAAGACGGGGCGCGAGCCGCATGAAAAGCGCGACACGCTGCGCTCGCTCATTCGCGCCGCCCACGGGCTCACGAATGCGATCATATTCTGCAATCGCAAGCGCGAGGTTGCGGCGCTGCATCGCTCCCTGGTGCGCCATGGATTTTCGGCCATAGCGCTGCATGGCGACATGGATCAAAGCTCGCGGACGGCGGCGCTCGATCAGTTTCGAAAAAACGAGGTGACCCTGCTGGTCGCCTCGGACGTTGCGGCGCGCGGGCTCGACATTCCGGCAGTCAGTCACATCTTCAACTTCGACGTGCCGCATCATGCCGACGACTACGTACATCGCATCGGCCGCACCGGTCGGGCCGGTAGGTCCGGCACCGCCATAACGGTCGTTACGCCGGCCGAGCAGAAGAGCGTCGTGGCTATCGAAAAGCTGATCGGACAATCCATCCCTTGGATGGAGCAGCCGCCCCGAGAGACCTCACCGGCCCGGGAGACCTCAGAGGAACGCTCCTCGTCTGGTGAGCACCGCAATGGCCGCACTCGGCGGCCGCGGCCCGAAACCAAATCCGAGCGCAAGCCGTCGCGGAGTGAGCCGGCCGCCACTGTAACGCGGCTCGACGAGGCCCGCTCCCGCCGTGCGCCCAAGGCTGCTGCTCATGTCAAGCCTCCCGTTCATGCCAAGCCTGCCGTTCATGACGGGCACGGCCATCTTCCGGCCTTTCTGCTCCGACCGGTCCGCATCAAGGCTTAAGCCTAAACCACCAAATAAAAACCGAGTGACGGCCATGCTGGCGAAAGTTTTCGCTCGGCTGCCGCAGCGCTTACCGTCTAATCGGCCTATGTCCCTTCATTGAGGTGAACCGGCCGTTGCTGCTGCGGTGCCATAACTTCGGGTTTTGACCCGAAGCTGTCATCGCCTCCGGTACTTTCAGCGAGACCAAACGGCAGGTGGGGCTTCTGCGCATGCTGCAAGCCGGCGTGATACTCTCCGACTATGCCACGTTGATGGTGGAAATCCTCAAGGACAATGCGCGTGCCGAGGCGGGGCGCGTCTACGGCACCATCGACATGCCCTGGGCGAAGCTCGTCGGGTAGATCGCGCAGGCTTACGGCAAGTAGCCGGTACGGCGGCGGAAGTCTGGTCCTGGCAAATGCGACCTGCCGACGTGCAGCACCGAACAAAAGACAAGGAATAGAACTATGGAAGATCGAATTGTTGAGCTTCTGTACCGCAACCTTCAGGAAGTCTTTGGCGAAGGTGACGCGGCCCGCCGCCGCGCCGCCATTCAGGACTTCTATACTGAAGACTGCGTGCTGTACGTCCCGCCCGGTGTCTTTGTTGGACACGACGCTCTGGACAAGTTCGC
>DATBYX010000341.1:0-10437 GCA_036513475.1 Xanthobacteraceae bacterium
TCGGGATGCGGCAGCGAGACGGTGAGGTGGTCGAGCTTGCCCCATTGCCCCGGGCCAAATTGCTTTTCTGCTGCGGTCCAGAGGAACAACGCCTGCGCCGAGGTCTTGATCGAGGGCAGGGCGATGCGGTCCTGCTCGGTAAGATCACGCAGGGATTTGAGCTCAGGCTTGCGGGTCATCAGCCAGATGTTCGACGCAACCATCGCGGATACCGCCTTGGCGCCGATGCCGTTGCGCGTGCGATCCCAGATGAGGGCCGTCGAGGGAACACCCTGCCCGGAAAAGTGAACAGCGCCGGCCAGGAACGAATCAATGATTGCGGAAGGACCGGCAAGCTTGCTCCAGACGACACCGGTAGAGCCGAGACCCTTCGCGGCCAGGTGCTTCTCGACCAGCTTGTGGCCCTGCATCACGTAGAGCGGCAGATAGTTGGAGCCGTTCTGTGCGACGATCCTGACCTCGGATAATTCCGCGCCGGCGCGGCCGGGACCCGCGAGCGCCAGGGCCAAACCCGCGATAATAACGACATAAGTTCCACGCATGCTCACCTCCCGTTGTTCTCTCGCTTATGGCTCGACGAGTTTGATGACCAACATGCCCGCCGTTTCGCGTGCATGTGCTCGATGTGTATAAGTCGCATTTTAGTGGATGGAGCATTCTTGCCACTCATTTTATGCCGTGTTTCGTGACACTGTCGCCATCCATTTCGGGGGGACCCCATGTTGGAACGATATTTGAACCAAAACGAACAAGGCTCCAGCGGTGAACCGCTTGCGCCTGCGGAGCTTGGTCACCGGCCCGCGCCAATTGCCATCTTATCCCCGGCCAAAAGAGCAGCTTTGATCGCTTTTCTGCAAGGGGACGGCACACTGCATAAGAGCCGCGGAGTGTGGATCGCGCAACCTGCGACCCTCTCTGATAGGCGCATCTACGGCATGACCATCGCTGACCTTGCCCGTGACGGCATGTTGACGGTCACTGTGATCCGCAAGAACGCCTCCGCGCGGCTCACGCCCCGCGGCACCTGGTTTGCACAGACCCTGGCCGCCGACATGCGCGCAGATGAGCGGGGCGGGGATCCCCAAGAATAATGCGCTGGCGCAGCGACATGCGCGCCGATGCCGCCAAAAACTTGAGCCCGCGCATTGATCCTACAGCCCGGGCCGCCTCCATTCTGGACCGTCGGTCTTCGCCTCGCGCGCCCCTACGCAAATCCGCTAAGCTTGAGCATGGCGGCCGGCACAACCGACGTCCCGTGGAGCTTGCACGCGATCATCGCAACGATCGTCGACAAGCTGGTTTGGTTCTGTGCGCTGCTCCCGTACGGCGTGATTGCGCTCCTCGTGCGGATCGTCATGGCGCGGGTCTTCTTCCTGGCCGGACAGGATAAGATCAGGGGTCCGCGCATCCCGCTGCATGTGAGCCTTCCTGGATCCGATCTCACCCTTCTCGATCTGACCGTCATCTTGCCTGCGGAGATCAAAGACTCGACGTTGCAGCTGTTCGAAACCCAATACGCCTATTCCCCGGTGCCGGGCGCTGTCGCGGCCTATCTCGTCACTTACGCCGAGTTTGTCGCGCCGATATGCCTGGTCATCGGTTTTGGGACGCGTTTTGCCGCATTCGCGTTGCTTGCGATCACGGTGCTGCTGCAAGTCTATGTTGCACCCGTCCTGTGGTGGTCACACCACGTCTATTGGGTCTGTCTTCTGCCGGTCCTTATTGCGCTCGGACCGGGCGCCGCCTCCATCGACGCGCTGCTGCGCTATCTCTACAAGCGCGGGTAGGGCACCATGAATTTTGCGAGCGACAATGCGGCCGGCATTGCGCCCGAAATTCTCGCCGCGATCGCAAGAGCGAATGACGGCCAAGCGCTCGCCTACGGGCGGGATGACTGGACCCAACGCCTGGAGCACAGGCTTGCGGAGATGTTTGAGCATGAGCTCGCGGTCTTCCTCGTCGGAACGGGGACGGCGGCCAATGCGCTTGCGCTTGCGCATCTGACGCCGCCGTGGGGCGCCGTCGTCTGCCACAGCGAGTCGCATATCGCCACCGACGAATGCGGGGCGCCCGAATTCTTCGGCGGCGGCATCAAGCTCCTGGGGATCGAGGGAACGGGATGCAAGATCGAACCGGATGTCCTCAAGCGGACCCTGTCGGGCCGCTGGGGCGGCCCGCACCATGTCCGTCCCACAGTGCTGTCGATCTCACAGGCAACGGAGGCGGGGACGATCTACCGGTCGCATGAGATTCGCCAACTCGCCGACATTGCGCACGCGTACGGCCTGACCTTGCATGTGGACGGGGCACGGTTCGGCAATGCGCTCGTCCGCGTGAATGCCTCCCTGGCAGAAGCAACGTGGAAGGCCGGCGTCGATGTGCTGTCCTTCGGCGCCACCAAAGGCGGTGCGCTCGCAGCCGAAGCGGTGGTGTTCTTCGATCCCGCCCGCGCCGCGTATATGGCGGAGCGACGCAAGCGCGCGGGACATCTCCTCTCCAAGCATCGCTTCGTTGCCGTTCAGCTCGAGGCCTACTGCGCGGACGGCCTTTGGCTGCGGCTTGCGCGCCATGCGAATGCCATGGCGGACCGTCTTGCCGCGGGCCTTGCCGGCCTTGGCATTGAGCCGGTCTGGCCCGTGGAAGCCAACGAAGTCTTTGTTGCCTTGCCGGTTGCGACGGACGCGTGCCTGAGATCAGCAGGCGCGGTTTACTACCCCTGGAGCAGCAATGCGCTCTCTGATCCAATCTCTGCGGAAACCGTGCTGGTCCGGCTCGTGACCTCGTTCGCGACCACAGCAGAGGAAGTGGATCGGTTCATCGCAACCGTAGCTTCCCGATGACGGCTTTGACCCTCACGCGAGCGCCCTGCTAAAGGCAGCATTGCTGAGGTGCCCGCGCGGGTCGAGAGCTATCCATCGGGTCGGCACGAGCGCCGGGGTTGTCGCCCGGCAAGCCGGAGGCGCACCTATTCGACTGAGCACCGAGCGGCCGCATGCAGGGCAAAACGGTAGTCATCACAGGGGGCACGTCCGGGATCGGCGAAGTTGCTGCCAAAGAGCTCGCCCGGATGGGAGCCCGCATCGTCGTTGTCGCGCGAGACAAATCGCGCGCGGACGCGACGCTGGCACGGCTGCGGGTGTGCGGGCCCGGGCTTGCCCACCGCGCGCACGTGGCAGACCTCAGGCGGGTCGCAGAGATGAAGCGGGTGGCGGCAGAGATTGCTGCCGAGGAGCCGCGCATTGACGTGTTGATCAACAACGCCGGCGCGCTGTTCGGGAGCCGGCAGCTCACGCCGGACGGGCTTGAGTACACATTCGCGCTAAACCACCTGGCCTATTTCGTCGTGACGGAGCTTCTGCGCGACCGGCTTGTCGTGTCGGCACCGGCACGCATCGTCAGCACGGCATCGGGTGCGCATGAGGGCGCAGTGCTGGATTTCGACGATTTGCAATCGGAAAAAAACTATGGGGCGACGAAAGCGTATGGCCGCTCGAAGCTCTGTAACATCCTGTTCACGCGGGAATTGGCGCGGCGCCTTAAGGATACGGCAGTCACTGCGAATTGCCTGCATCCCGGCTTTGTCGCCACGCGGTTTGGAGACCAGAGCGGCGGCATAATCTCGCCCTTCGTCCGGCTGGCCAAGTTTTTCGCGATATCCCCCGAGGAAGGCGCCAAGACCATCGTCTATCTGGCATCCTCGCCCGAGGTCGCCGGCATCACGGGCCAATACTTCTATAAATGCCGCGCGACGCAGCCTTCCCTGGCTGCGCGCGACGACAAGGCCGCCCTGCTCTTGTGGGAGCGCAGCGCAGCACTGGCGGGGATGAAGGCGTAACGCCAACCTTGCCGCGCAGAGCCAGGCTCAGGGCAGCGTCTGCGCTTTCGCGTGCGCCTCCTCGCCGATCGCCTTGTAGTCGTAGGTCGGGTAGAACTCGGTACGATAGCCGCCCCAGGCGGTTTGCTCGATCGCCCTATTGACCTCTCGGAGCTTTTCCGGCGGCAGCTGCAGCGTCACCACTTGGCCGATGCCCATCATCACGTACCAGCTGACGACCTTTGTGCCCGCTGGCGGAAATGCCTTATAGAATCCTTGCGAGCGTAGCTGCGCGTTGATCTGCTCCAGCGTCTTCGATTGGTCGTGCTTGAGAAAGATGGTGAGAAGGATCGTCCCTTGCGACGATTCAGGGGATGCGGGCGGCGGGTTCGGCTGTTGAGCGCCCGCAGAGCTTACGCCAAAAGCGATGGCGAGAAGCATTGATCCGAGCCCGCAGGCAATACCGCGAACGTAAAAGCCTCGAAAGAGGGCCATGACGAAGGTCTCCTGTTGGAATACGGCTTGTTCTTCAGGAGCCCTGTAGACCCGATCTGTTGGGCGGGCAACGTTTGATGAGGCCCCATGCCGTCGATATCAGAATGACTGCTGCGATGGTCAGAAGAATAAGTTGCTCCGCGCTGGCACCCCCGAGCCTCGCTACGAAACCAAGCAAAGCACCGGGAAACACGTGGGCCGGCGCCCACACGAGGGCAGATAGAATGTTGGCCACATAGAACTGGCCGCCCGGCATGTTGAGAATGCCGGCAAGCAACGGCACGAAGGCGCGCACGACCGCTGTAAAGCGCGCCAAGAACACGCTCGCGATGCCAAATCGCGCAATGAACGCCTCGCTGCGAGCGACCAGCTGGGGGTAGTTATTGAGCGGCCATCCACTCAGAATTTCCCTGTGGTATCGCCGTCCCAGCCAGAACGATATGCCGTCGCCGCAGATCGCGCCGACCGTCGCAGCAATCAGCAGAGACCAAAGATCGACGTCGGCTCGTGTGGCCAGAGCACAGATGCCGATGATGCTCGTCGAGCCTGGCACTACGGTGCCGATCACGGGAATGGCTTCCGACAGAGCCAGGATAAAAACCGCAACGAAGGCGAAAGTCGGATGCGCTCCGATCCACTCGATGAGCGCGTGGAAAAACGATGTCATCTGTCCATTCGTCCGAGGCGGCTCGTAGCGCCTTGGATAATGCCCCAGACAGCCCCGCGTTCCCGATATCATCTTTCCATGGCATATCAAAGACTTCGGATTTCGCTGTTGCGAGATCCGGTTCCCCGGAGCGAGCACCATCTAGGGCGTACCTTGTCGCCAATTCCGCTGGTTTGGGATGATGCGCCAGCCCAGCTACAAACACCGGAGGATGTCCATGGCGGCGCACTGGTCGAGAGGGCTTTCAAGAGCTGACGCGCAACTGTTGCGGAAATTGCGCCGCGTGGGGCGTGAGCCCGGCGCCGAGCCGCGCCCCTCGGCAGAATAATCGATGTGACTCGGAACGCGGAGGGTGCGAGAGCCGTTCCCGTCGGCAGTCATTCGTCGGCCCTCCCCAGGCCCGTTTGGGTCGCGCCCCAGATCGAGGCACCGTCCCGATGCTGAAAGTCGAACATGCTAATCCGAGGCGAGCCCATGCCATGCCGTTCGGAGCGCAGTTGCAGCCCGATGGCACGGTTCGCTTTCGGCTCTGGGCTCCGTCTCACCGCAAGATCCAGATCCAGCTGGATGGCACGACAAACCTTGATATGCGGGCGGAGCACGGCGGCTGGCACGAGCTTGCGACCGATCGCGCGCGCGCAGGCACGCTGTATCAGCTTGTTCTTCCTGATGGCTTGCGCGTGCCGGACCCCGCCTCCCGGCATCAGCCGAACGACGTTCACGGTCCCAGCGAGGTGATCGACCCCGAGGCGTATGCGTGGCGCGACCGCGGCTGGAACGGCCGGCCTTGGCACGAAGCGGTGCTTTACGAGCTGCACATCGGCGCCTTCACCGCTGCGGGCACCTTCCTCGCAGCGATCGAGAAGCTCGATCATCTGGCAAGCTTGGGCATTACGGCGCTCGAGATCATGCCCGTCTCTGATTTTCCGGGACGGCGCAACTGGGGCTACGACGGGGTTCTGCCGTATGCGCCAGACTCTACCTATGGCAGGCCGGAAGACTTCAAAGCATTGATCGATGCCGCCCAGGCCCGCGGACTCATGGTCCTGCTCGACGTCGTCTACAACCATTTTGGCCCGGAAGGTGCCTATCTGCACGCCATAGCACCCCGGGCCTTTACGGAACGCCACAAGACTCCCTGGGGTGCTGGAATCAACATGGATGGAGCAGATGCTCGAACAGTGCGAGATTTCTTCATTCACAACGCGCTCTACTGGATCGAAGAGTTCAATCTCGACGGGTTGCGCCTCGATGCGGTGCACGCCATCGCGGACAACAGTACAAGGCACATCCTGCAAGAACTGGCCGAGCGCGTGCGTGCAGCAGCGCCCGACAGGCATATTCATCTCATTTTGGAAAACGAGGCGAACGAGGCGGAGCGCCTCATCCGCCGGCGCAACGGCGCTCCGCGCTGGTACACCGCGCAGTGGAATGACGATGTCCATCACGTGCTGCATGTGGCAGCCACAGGCGAATCCACGGGCTACTATGCCGAATATAAAGGAGACACGACGAAGCTCGCTCGATCGCTCGCGGAGGGCTTCGCATTTCAGGGCGAGTTCATGCCATATCGTGGGCACGCACGCGGGCAACCGAGCGGCAGCTTGCCTCCTCCAGCATTCGTCGCATTCATTCAAAACCACGATCAGGTCGGCAATCGGGCATTCGGCGATCGGCTGACTGCGATCGCGTCGGCAAACGCGCTGCGGGCCATCGCGGCCACCTATCTGCTCCTCCCCCAGATACCCATGCTGTTCATGGGGGAAGAATGGGGAGCAACACAGCCTTTTCCCTTTTTCTGCGATTTCGGCCCGGACCTGGCCGACGCCGTTCGCAAGGGTCGCCGGGAAGAATTCGCGCGCTTTCCGGAATTCCAGAATCCGGCAATGCGCGCGCGCATTCCCGACCCGCTCTCGGACGAGACCTTTGCCGCGGCCAAGCCTGCGTGGGAGGACCTGTCCCGAAATCCACATGCCCGTTGGCTCGACTGGTATCGCCGGATCCTTGTTGTCCGACATCAGGAGATCGTGCCGCGCCTCTCGCGTATTCGGTGCGGCGGCCGCTACGCAGTGCTCGGCGATGGGGCCGTGGTGGTACGCTGGACAGTTGCAGATTCGAAAGAGCAGCTGGTGCTCGCGGCCAATCTGCACCCAGCACCCCATGCCGGTTTCCCCGCCTCAGCCAAACGCGTGCTTTGGCGGGAGGGCGATTGCGGGGACGACGGCGGGTTTGGTCCGTTCGCGGTGTGCTGGTCCATTGAGACCGTGACCGGCACAGCCGGGGCGGGTCAGGCCGTTGCTCGATCAGTAGAAACGCAATGACCGCCCAATCCACAGGCTCGACGCCCGCAGGAAGACGCGCTGCAATTCCGCGCGCAACCTATCGCCTGCAGTTTCACAAGGGCTTTGGCTTCGATCAAGCCGCCGAGATCGCTCCCTACCTGGCGCGTCTCGGCGTCAGCCACGTCTATGCCTCGCCTTATCTCAAGGCGAGGCCGGGCAGTACGCACGGGTACGACATTGTCGACCACAATGCGCTCAATCCCGAGCTCGGCGATGCAGCGTCATTCGTGCGAATGAATGCAGCGCTCGCGGCACATGGGTTGAAGCAGATTCTGGACTTCGTACCCAATCACATGGGGGTTGGGGGTTCCGATAATCCGCTGTGGCTGGACGTGCTGGAATGGGGGCAGGAGTCCATCTACGCTGGATGGTTCGACATCGATTGGGACCCCGACCAGCGCTACCTTCATGACAAGCTGCTCGTCCCCGCTCTGGGTTCTCAGTACGGAGCCGTGCTTGAATCGGGACAACTCGTCCTCAAGTTTGATCCGACGGAAGGCAGTTTTGCGGTTTGGGCTTACGACACGCACAAGCTGCCTGTGTGTCTGCTGCACTACAACCGTATTCTGGGCAGCACTCACCCGGATCTGGAACGCCTCGGCGACTCGTTTGCGGGCCTGCCTGAGTGGCGGCCGCAGGTCGCCCGCCGCGCCAGAGAGCTCAAGCTCGAACTGGCTGCCCTCGCGGTGAACTGGGCAGACATTCGCGAGGCGATCAACGCGGCAGTGGCGCGCATCAATGGCACGCCCGGACAGCTGGAAACCTGGAGCAAGCTGCACGACCTCATTGGGCTCCAGAGCTGGCGGGTTGCTCACTTCCGCGTTGCAGCCGATGACATCAACTATCGGCGTTTTTTCAATATCAACGAGCTGGCTGGGCTTCGGATGGAGCTGCCCGAGGTCTTCGAGCACACACATGGATTTGTTCTGGGCCTTCTGAGCTCCGGCACGCTCGACGGCTTGCGGATCGACCATATCGATGGGCTGCTCGATCCCAAAGGCTACCTGCGATCCTTGCGCGAGAAAGCCGGTGCGGATTTTTATCTGATCGTTGAAAAAATCCTGGCGGCGCATGAGGCGCTACGCCCGGACTGGCCTGTTCAGGGCACTACCGGATACGAGTTTGCCAATCTGGTGCTTGGGATGCTCATCGATCCCGCAGGCGCGCAGGGGTTCGACCAGACGTATCGGAGCTTCGCGGGAGAGCGGCTCTCGTTTGCGCAGATTGTGCACGCTTGCAAGCTGCGCATCATGGCCGACGAAATGGCCAGTGAACTGAATGCGCTTGCGCGCGAGGCCGCACGCGTGGCGCGGCAGAATCCCCGCACCGCGGACTTCACCCGCAATATTCTTCACAGCGCTTTGCGCGAAGTGTTGGCCTGCTTTCCGGTCTATCGCACCTATATCGACTTCAACGACGCGCCAACTGCTGACGATCGTCGCGATCTGGACTGGGCTCTCGCACAGGCGCGCAAGAACGAGCCGGAGATCGATGCAAGCGTATTCGATTTCGTGGGAGCGCTCATCTCGGGCGATCTGGTGGCGCAACCGCGAAGCGGGTTCAGCCGGCACAAGGCGCTGCGCTGCGCGATGAAATTGCAGCAATACAGCGGGCCGGTGATGGCCAAGAGCCTCGAGGATACGGCGTTCTATCGGTACAACCGTTTCATTGCGCTCAACGAAGTCGGGGGCCAGCCGGACCGCTTCGGGATCTCGTTGGCTGCATTCCACAATGCCAATGCGCGACGCGCGGAGCACTGGCCGGATACGATGCTCTGCACTTCCACGCATGATACCAAACGCGGTGAGGACACCCGTGCCCGGCTCGCAGCGCTGTCGGAAATTCCCGAGGAATGGACGCGCAATATAGAAGCCTGGAGCCGGATCCTGCGCGCACGCCGCGGCGATGCAAACGGCGATGCGCCGCCGGATCGAAACGATGAATACCTCTTCTATCAGATGCTCGTAGGCTCCTGGCCGATCGAGCTGCTGCAGGGCCCATCCGGGGGTGCCGCGCTGAAAACCTACATCGGACGGATCAAGGGCGCGCTGACCAAATCTCTGCGCGAAGCCAAGACGCATACGACCTGGGCCGCTCCCAATGCGGCGTACGAGAGTGCCATGCTCAATTTTGCCGATGTTGCGCTAGAGCCTGAGCACTCCGGCAGCTTTCTATCAACATTTCTCCCGTTCATGGAGCGGGTGGCACGTTGGGGCGCGCACAACACGCTCGTGCAGACCGTTTTGAAGCTCACCTTGCCGGGAGTGCCTGACATCTACCAGGGCGCGGAATTCTGGGATTTCAGCTTGGTCGACCCGGACAATCGCCGTGCCGTGGATTATGGGCAGCGTGCAAAGTGTCTTGAAGAGCTCGGAAAGACGTTGCAAGCAAAGGGCTCAGCCGACTTGGCGCCCCTTCTCAGCAATTGGCAGGATGGGCGCTTCAAGATGGCGGTCATAGCCGCGCTCCTGACATTTCGCCGTGACAATCCCGATATCTTCGCGAACGGCGGTTATCTGCCCGTCCTCGCTGAAGGAGAAGAAGCCGATGAGGTCTGCGCGTTTCTGCGCAGCTGTGGCACCAGGTCCATGCTGGTCGCGACCTCTCGCTTTCCTACGCGGCGTGAAAAGGCGGCAGGCCCGAAGGCACACTTGAACCTACCGCTGGCGCTCTCAGGGCGGCGCTGGCGCAATCTCCTCAGTCGAGAGGAAGGAGAATCCCTGCCCCCTAAGCTTGCAATGGCAACACTGCTGAAAGTGCCGGCTGCAGTATTGGTGAGTCTGTAATGTTGTAGGGTGGGCAAAGGCGCGCCCGCTCCAAATATTCCGCTGATGCAACATCTCGCGCGGTCGCGGTAGGGATGCTCATTGCTGAGCACCCCCCGCAGTCGGGTAGAGTCGAGGCGCGGACCGGGCTTCGATGATGCCGACGTTTCCTCGACCCTCCCTATCATTCCGTACGGCGGGTTTTCCCCGATGCGGCTGGAAGGCTGGCATGTAGGGCAGCACCTTCCCACGCATCGACCGGCTTAAGCCTGCTCCCGGCATACACCGACTGATGTTTGGTTTGTGTCTGCCTTTCGCGCACGTCGAAACGACCGCAGTAATCCCGCACTGTGT
>DATBYX010000342.1:0-3244 GCA_036513475.1 Xanthobacteraceae bacterium
GCGACACGACCGGCATCCCCGCGCTGGTCAGCGGCCGGGTGCTCGGGCTCGACGGCAAGCCGATCCCGAATGCCGAGCTCGACGTCTGGCAGGCGCAGACCAACGGGCTCTATGATTCACAGGACAAAACCCCCGAAAACCTGCACATGCGCGGCAAGTTCCGCACCGATGCGGAGGGCCGCTACCTGTTGCGCACCGTGGTGCCGGTCAACTACCCGATCCCGTCCGACGGCCCGGTCGGCGCGATGCTGCGGGCGACCGGCCGCCATCCCTGGCGACCGGCCCATATTCACTTTGTCGTCTCGGCCGATGGGTACGATCCGGTCACCACCCACATCTTCGACCGCACCGACGAATACCTCGGCAGCGATGCGGTCTTCGCCGTCAAGGACTCGCTGATCTGCGACTTCGTGCGGCACGAGAAGGCAGAGGGCGACGCCGCCCGGCTCGGCATCGCGCCGCCCTACTACACGACCCAATTCGATTTCCATCTAAAGCCGGCAGCCGAGCAAGGTGCCACCATCCTCGACGCGCAACAGCGCCTCGCGGCACTCGGCGCGGCGGAGTAGCCCTCAGGTGCCGGCTCGTCCTTGTCGA
The DNA here is from genome assembly GCA_036513475.1 of Xanthobacteraceae bacterium. Taxonomy (GTDB): domain Bacteria; phylum Pseudomonadota; class Alphaproteobacteria; order Rhizobiales; family Xanthobacteraceae; genus VAZQ01. The sequence goes on from DATBYX010000342.1 coordinate 598, forward strand.
AATCGAACTCGACCTTGGCGCCGTGCGGATCATTGAAGAAGAGCTGCCAGATCCCTCCCGACGCGGTCGAAACTTTGTTACCATGGACGTCCAAAAAACCTAAGATTGGCGCTCACCGGACCCGAGGATCAAACCGGAGAATGTTGAGTTTTTGGCCACTCGCGCTGTGACGTTAGATAAACTTTTTTCCTAGCGTGAACTCCTTTACAGCTATCGACCGATCCCTGACCTATTTTACCGAGCGTAGGCGAACGGGTCGTCCAGTGAGAAATGTCGGATAAGAGGAGGAGGCGCCAAGACAGCTTTGTAAGTCGCTTTACGGCAAGTAAGCCTCGCATGTAAACCTCAAGGGAGTGACTTAATATGCCCAGGAACCTGTCCCAGGAAGATATCGCACGTAAGTTTGTCGAAGCTAAGGTGTTTGATTTTACTGCGATGGGGAAATTGATCACAGAACTGGGCCCTGACTTGGCCGTTAATGACCACGGCTGGCACGGGGTCAATTTTGGGAGATTCCACATCCTCGCCTGTATGCTCCCAGCGGCAGACGTTACACGCCTCGTTGGTAGCCTGCGTACCGCCGCATTGACGGCGACGGTACTGGAAGGTGCCGTCGACGCAAGTCTCCCCAAATAGAACCTCAGTCGTAGTATTTCCTTTGGTGAGTTTCGCTTGGCTGGAGAAATCCAGCCAGGCGAAATTGCTTTTTCCTGTTCGGGATAAGGGGCGCACCATTTGTCGAGGTGGAATGAGGCTGATCTGGAGGCAAGGCTATGTCGTGCCCTGGACGTTGCCAGAAAGACGCTGAACTATTTTGCGATCGACGGCTATAGTGACAAGGAATCTCCAGTATACAGCTTTGGGCCGGAAAAGCCGGTCACGGAAACGGCGATGCTCATTTACGCCGCGTCGGCGTCCGGCAATCGCCCAAATGTTGCGAGCCGGGTCGACGAACTCGCTCGGCTCTTGGCTCCCCATGCCCGCTCCGAACGTGTGCTTATCGATATCGCCCTCCATCCAGCGCTCGCGTTCAAATTCGCAGTACCTCACGTTTTGTTGACGAGACTTGGTTATCGCGACGCGACCTTTGACGAATTTCTAAGATCGTGCATATGCTCACAAGCGAGAAATGGGCACGATCGACCTCCTTCTGCCTCCCTCGAGAAGAGATGGATCTTGTCCTTGTGGACTGGTCAGCATGCCAATGCCGGTTGGCGCGCGGACCTGCTCGACTCTGTGCTCAACTGGCCCATCGACATTCTGGGCGGTTTGCGCGACGACGCTTATGCGTTCACGCACTTAATTTTTTATAGCACTGACTTTGGCTTTAAGACCCGCCGGTTGCCTCGCCGTCGGTCAATCATCTTGGGGGAGGCAGGCTCCTTGCTAGCCCGGTACGTCGACGCCGAAGACTATGATCTTGCTGGCGAAATCCTCTTGGCTTGGCCGCTTACGGGTGCCGCCTGGAGTCCCTCTGCCGCATTCGGGTTCCGCGTTCTTGCCAGCGTCGAGGACCAGGTCGGCGTCCTTCCGTGCGGAAACATTAACCTTAGCCGCCTGGCTCAACTTAAAGGCGAAGAGCGTGCTCGATACGCACTGGGGACCGCGTACCATACGGCCTACGTCATGGGTTTTCTCTGCGCCGCGTCGCTGCGGCCTGGCAGGGTTCCACCCATGAAGATTGTCGGACCTCGGTTCGAAAAGTCGTGCCTCAGCCGAGTACTGCGTTATGTTGATGATGATCAGGGTCATTGGCAATCCGAGTTTTCGAGCCTAACAGAAGGGGAGCAGCGGGTTCTGATTCCACTTATTCTAGATATCGCGATTATTCAAAAGTCTCGAAGGCGTGACTATAAATCCTTGAACGAAATACTTTCGCTTGCTCGCGAGTACCGCATTGCCAGTTCTCCGATGTGCGGACAGGCAGCCGAGCTGCTGGAACGGATCGCGAACTGCTCAACCGCCATTAGACTACTGCGGGGTTCAGTGACAGGGGAGAGCATGCCTTCCAGGGCCTGTGGTCACGACCACGTTGCTTCAGGTTCAGAACTAGATTCTTGAGCGCTCAACGGCCACCCGATCTCATCCATGATGAGCAGGGCGACGGCTCTTATGTCCGCCCAAGTTCCGGGGACACCCAAGTTCCGGGGACACCCAAGTTCCGGGGACACGATACTTAATTCAGGTCTGTGTGCCCTTCCCTATATCATCGGGTAAACGGATCATCGGACATCCTTGACCGGCGCTCGTTTGCCAGACAAGGACGCGCTCATGGCTGGCAACGGCGCGATCCTCGACTTCCTGCGCGCGCGTTTCAGTCGCATCGACGATCGCTTCGACCGTATCGACCAGAAGCTCGACGAGGTCGTTACCCGATTAGGTCGGCTCGAGCGAGAGGTCGCCGGGCTCCATGCCGATTACGCGGGCTTGTCGATGCGCCTCGACAACATCGATCGCGGGCTTCAACGGGTCGAGCGTCGGCTCGAATTGGTCGAGACGCCCGGGGGCGCCTAAAGCCTGATACTCCTGGGAGCCGGTTCCACCACCAAAATCGGACATGAGAGTGGTCTAAATCAAACCGAAGATTCCCGTGGCAAACCCTCACCCACCCAGCCTGCCGGCTGGGTCCCCCCCTCTCCCGCGGTGT
>DATBYX010000343.1:0-5165 GCA_036513475.1 Xanthobacteraceae bacterium
CGCGCTTCCACGGCGGCTTGCGCGACGGTTTGGGAGAACTGGCCAAGTGGAAAGCGTTTGGTGAAGACGCGTCGGATGCCGAACGGTTCACCAAGCTGCGGCGGCGCGACCGCCTTGCGGCCCATCACCTTGAAGAAGCCGTAGCGCCCCTCGAAGACATTGTTCGGGCCTGTCATCCCGTTTTGTGCAAGCTGCGCTGAGAACATCGCCTTGCGGCAGGCGTCCGCCGCGGCGAAGGCCTTCCAGTTCGACAGCGTATCGGCGCGGCCCTGGCGCGTAGCGGTGTTGCCGCCGACCGTGATCCCGATCGCGCGCACCATCTCTGTTGCCGTCAGTCCCATTAGGCGACTGGCGCCAACGACGGCTGCAATGCCGGTGATCGTGGAATGGTCTATGCCGTTGCCGAGATAATCAAAGACATCCGCTATCTTGCAGAACACCTCGTATGCGAGCACCGTGGCGGTGACGAGATCGCGGCCGCTGCGCCCAGTCAGCTCGGACGAGGTCAGCAATGCCGCTATGGTATCGCTCGGATGGCCGGCGCCATGAGAAAGACTGACGAAGGCGTCGTTGAAATCGAGATATCGGATCATCACGCCGTTGGCGAAAATTGCCAGATCGGGGCTCGTCCTGATGCCGCTGAACAAGACCGTCGCGCCCTGCCTTGCACTGACGTCGTTCGCGAGCTTGATCGCAATCTTGCTCGGTCCGGCCGTGAATCCGCCGAACGCGCAGCCGAACGTATCGAGAATGGCGCGCTTCGCGATCCGTATAACATCTTCCGGGAGGTCCTCGTATCTTAGGCCGGTCGCATAGCGGGCAAGCGTCTCGCCTACTGACAGCTGATCGCTCCCGACCGTTGAGGAGGCTCGCCCGCTCGTTTCCTGCGCCATGGCCGGCAATGTCGACGTACCCGCCACCAAGCCGGCGACGGTTATCCGTCCCAGGAAACCACGGCGCTCGATGCTCAACGAGCCATTTAGTGCAGGACTTGCCATCCACAATCTCCTCTCAATGGACATTCAGGGGCCCTGCCTGGTGCACCGTCTCCGCGCAATCCTAGGCTCCTCGATCTCTATTCGGCAAGTTGTATGCGATCAGTCTGGACAGATAGAGTATTGCCTTCTTGCTGCGCACTCTCGGATCATGCCGACGGCAGCTTTTGGCACGAGGCTGCGGAAGTGCGCGCACGATCCCCGATCCAGTCGGGGACAGGCTTTGCCCACGCGGAAAGGTTTGCCCACCCACCGGATCCGCGAATCGATCTCATCGGTCACTCCAAAGGGGTGGTTGAGTGAGTCTCCAACCGTTCCCGGGATTGTGCGGGCGTCCACCTCCTCACTCACCTCCAATTGATCGCTTGCAGCCTGCAAACGCATTACTGTTCAGTTTCGTCAACCGACTTCCCCTCGCCTAGGGAACAGCAAGAAGAGAGGGCCCAACCATGCCAAGCCTCAGATTGAGCGTCCTCGATGCGTTCGATGAGAGAACGAGTGGCCTTGCCCGCCCCGCGCTTGAAAAGTTCGCGGGCGCGTGGCTCGCCTGCTTTCTGGTGATGGCGCGCGGCAACGTTTTCGCTGCATTCAGTGTGGAGCACATACGCCTCGCTTCGATTTGCGGGATTGTCGGCGCGGCGGTTACCGTAGCCCTCCTCTTCCAGATGGATCGCAGCACGGACAGCCTCAGCCGGCAGGCGACGGTCAGCATCGTGGCGACATTCATCGGCGATATCTTCGCCCATCCGTCGCATTTCCCGCCCCAATGGGCTGAGCCGGTAGTCACGGCTGCCGTATCGGGATGCATCGCCATCGTTGTCTGGCACGCAAGGCGCTGGGCACGAGGACTTAGTCAGAAGACAGAAGCCGTTCGAAGCCGTCCTTAGCGAGATGGGGGTGGAGCGCCCCGTGGGACGGTTCGGCTGGCGCTAGAGTGCAGACGGGCAAAGGCATGAGCCGGCGCAACTGAGATGGACAACCCGGTCTCCTATCGACGCCTCCACGGCAGCTGTCATTGTGGTAACATTCGCGTAACGCTCGAGTGGCCTGGATCGGGGGCAGCCATCCCGAGCCGCGCGTGCGGGTGCGGACTCTGCACGAAGCATAGGGCGGCGTGGACCTCGCATCCTGAAGGTCGATTTCATTTGCAACTCGCAGACGAATCGCGCGTGACGCGGTATCGGTTTGGAACAAAGACCGCGGATTTTCATGCTTGCACGACGTGCGGCGCCATTCCGATTGCAACCTGCACCATGGGGGGCAGACGCTACGCCGTGTTCAACGTGAACACGTTTGAAGACCTAGACCAGTTGCGGCTCGTCGAGATGCCGACCAGTTTTGAAGGCGAGACGACAGAAGACCGGCTGGCGCGTCGGCGGCGCAACTGGACCCCGGAGGCCGTCCCGCAGTAAGAATTACGGCTTGGCGGCCTTGAGAATCGCGTGCAGCCGCTGCGGGGTGACCGGTAGCTGCGTAATCGCTCCCGGAATTCCGATCGCGTCATCGAGGGCGGCGGCAACCGCGGCGCCGACCGCATTGATCCCGCCTTCCCCCGCTCCCTTCAGTCCGAGCGGATTGAGCGGGCTCGGAGCGTCTTCCGTGATCAGGAGCTCGAGCGGCGGCACCTCGCGCGAGGTAGGCATGAGATAATCCGCAAAGTTGACCGACAGCGGCTCGCCACGCTCGTCGTAGAGGAATTCTTCCAGCAGTGCGCCGCCGATGCCCTGGGCCATGCCGCCGGCGAGTTGTCCTTGCACCAGCATCGGATTCACCGCCCGGCCGACATCGTAAGCAATGAAATAACGCTCGATCGTCACACCGGCAGTATCTCGATCCACGCGCGCGACCGCAATGTGCACGCCATAGGGATAATTCATGTGGTCACTGTGGAATGTGCCCTCTGCGGAAAGCCCGAGGGCACGCCCCCCGCGCAGAGTCGAACCGGGCTGCAAAGCTTTAGCGATGTCTGCGAGCGTGATCGATGGCCCGGCATTCAGGTCCTTGCGCTGCACCGTGCCGTCAATGATATCGAGCCCGTCGGCCGGTTGCTGCATGAGCTCGGCAGCTGCTTCGAGGGCAGTGGCGCGCAGATCGAGCGCGGCCAGACGCGCCGCCTCACCGGCCATGACCGTTGCACGCGACGCGAATGCTCCCATTCCGAACGCGATCCGATCGGTGCGGCCGTGCACCACTCGTATGCGGCGATAATCGACCCCGAGAGCATCGGCGCAGATTTGCGCCAGCACCGTCTCAAGCCCTTGGCCCACCGACGCTGCGCCGCTGACCACTTCGACAGCGCCGGAGGTGCCGACGGTTACCCGCGCAGTCTCGAACGGTCCAAGCCCGCTCTTCTCCACGAACAGCGCAAGCCCGGCACCGACGCAGTCGCCATTCGAACGTCTGCGCTCAAGCTCCCGTTTCAGGTCGTCCCACTCGACCGCGTGCAGTGCCTTCTCCAGCAACCCGGCATAGTCGCCGGAATCAAGAACAACATGCGTGCCGAGCGCGGAAAAAGGGCGGGTAAAGGGCATCTCGTGCGAAGGAATGAGATTGCGCCGGCGCAACTCGACGGGGTCGATCGCAAGCCGCGCAGCGACCGCATCCATCACGCGTTCGCGCACGAAGGTGCTCTCGAAGCGCCCCGGCGCCCGATAGGTGCCGCCGGGGGTTTTGTTGGTCAGCCGCAGATGCCCGACCGCGCGATACGCGGGTACGCGGTAAGGGCCGGGCAGCATGGCGGCGGCAAGATCCGGCACCGTCGCCGCGTGCGTGCGCACATAACCCCCTTGGTCGTGGAAGAACTCGTCGTCGATGGCGAGGATACGACCCTCCGCATCGGCGGCAGCGCGGACTTTGTGCCGCTGCGCACGCGAATGATTGGCCGCGATGAAGTGCTCGCGCCTGTCCTCGATCCACTTCACCGGCCGGGCGAATCGGAGCGCGGCGAGGCAGACCAGCACATCCTCGGGATAGAGCTCGCCGCGAACCCCGAAGCCGCCGCCGACATGGCCTTCATAAAGATGCACGGTCGCCGGATCGCGGCCGAGCATCCGCGCGATGGCGTCGCGGTTCCAGTGCGGCACCTTCGCGGCGCCGTAGAGCTCCAGCACGTCGCGGCTGCGGTCGTGGCGCGCAATCGCCCCGCGCGTCTCCAGCGGCACGCCGGAGTGACGGCCCACGGCAAGATCGAGCTCGACCACGGCATGCGCATTCCGGAATGCTGCTGCGAGGTCGCCGTATGACTTCTCCAGCACCGCAGCTTCGGTTGAACGGCCTTCGGCGAACTCCGCCGGCAACCCGGCAGCATCGAGGGCCGCCGGCAACTCCTCGACCTCCACCACAACCAGATCGGCGGCATCTTCCGCGACGTACGGATCGGTCGCGAATACTGCAGCCACGGGCTCGCCGACATAGCGCACATGGTCGCGCGCCAGGATCGGCTGGCGATAGGGTGCCAATCCCTCGATACGAGTCAGCCGAAAATCGATCGGCGGGATCTCGGCCACATCGGCAAACGTCCAGATGGCTTCGACCCCGGGCACGCCACGCGCAGCCTCCGCATCGATCGACACGGTGCGCCCATGTGCATGAGTGGAGCGTGCGAGCCGCATGTGCAGCATACGCGCAAACGCGATATCGGCCGCAAAACGCCCGCATCCCGTTACCAAGGGGCCATCCTCGAGGCGCGGGACCGACCGGCCGATCACAGCCATCTCAGCACCATCGCGCACCCGCCCTTGTCGCCAAGAAAGATTCTTTGTCGTGCGTAGGGGCGAGGCATGCCTCGCCCCGCTTTCAACATGAACCGCACGGTGAGCGGGCGACGCATGCGTTCGCCCCTACGAAGGTCTTTTACTCTGCGCCGCAGCCTTTACGGCTTCGCGGATGCGCCGCGGGGTTGCCGGAAATTCGTCGATCGAGACTCCGAGCGGGGAGAGTGCGTCATTGATGGCATTGAGGATGGCGGCTGGCGCGCCGATCGCGCCACCCTCGCCCAGACCCTTCGCCTTCGTCACGGAGGCGTCTGCGAGGGTTTCCAGATGGCGGATCTCGATGGCGGGAATCTCGCGCGCGCTCGGCGACAGATAGTCCGCAAGCGTCGCCGTGAGAATGTTGCCGGCGTCGTCGTAAACGATCTCTTCCAGGAGCGCATTGGCAATGCCCTGGGCC
>DATBYX010000344.1:0-10220 GCA_036513475.1 Xanthobacteraceae bacterium
GTGGCTTCGTCCGGACCGCCCTGAACCACGCGCCCGCTGTCGCGCTCGACCGTCTGATCGTCGAGCGAGTAGCGCAGCGCCACTGTTGCGTATTCGGTTTCGCCTTCGCGCCATGCCTCGGCAAGATCGCCCTGCAGAAGCTTCACGTCGGAGATGCGGTTGACCACGCCCTTGCTGGCATTGGCGGCGAGGTCTTCGGAGAAATAGGAAAGCATCTCCGGCGTGGCGAGGGATCGCAGACCGCCGATATCCTCAGCGCCATAAGCTGCCTGTACGTTGCCGAGGAGCCGCTCGAAGCTGTTGAAATCCTCAGGCGTGAGGCCGACCTCGTCCGTGCCTGAGGCACGCGATGCCGGCACGCCGGAAGGCTGGCCGCTCCCGCCAGAGCCAAGGCCGAATCCTAACGCATCGTTGCGAAATGCCGGACCGCTTGCGAGTGCAGGCTGGTTGCGGCGCTGCCACCACGCCCACGCCAGTCGCGCCACGATAACCACGAGGCCAATCTGTAAAAGCAAGCCTAGGATCGAGGAGAAGCCCCCGAGCCCTCCCATGAGACCGTGCCCGAACAGCATGCCCAGCAATCCCGCCCCAAGGAAGCCGGCGAACAGGCCTCCCAAGAATCCCGGACGGTTGAAGAACCCGCCAACAGGCGATGTTGATGGCCGTTGCGAGAACGTGCCGGGCTGACCGGGTTGCGTCATGCTGCGCTCGATCGGGCGTGCGCTCGGAGAAGTCGCGGTCGAAGGCGGCGCAGAGAATGTCTGCGAGCCACGGCTGCCGAAGCTGCCGCCTCGCCCGGCACGTGCCTGCGCGTCGCTAACAACCAGCGCCAACGCGGTTGCAACGGCACACACCGCAAGCAGTGAACGAAAACGCAGGCTCAGCATAATTCTCCTCCCGTGGGCGCCGGTGCAGGGACTGGTTTCGAACCTGCCCTCCGTGTCCGATGACGCAGCCTAGCATATCGGTACTATGATCGGGCAATTTAAGGGGTGGGCATTCAGTCGCGCCGCTTCTCCGCGCAAGTCTTTGGAAAAACGAGAGAATCGGGCTACTCGTCGCCGTCGGCGCCGGGCTGCGCCATGGGAAGCGCGCGCTTCGAGAGTTCCGGCTTGCTAGTCTGTGCGGCTAGCCGCTTGGCGGGGCGTGCCGCGCGATGCACCGACAATGACCCGGTGACGGACGGTTCGCCTGGGCGCCTGGTGGCATATCTTGCGCCTAGACGCCCCGCCACCTCCTCCCCCGAAATCGCATGCGGGTTGCAGATGCTGCCGCTGCTGCGGCGCATCAGATCCACATGGATGTGATCGTAGTGATAGACGTTCGATCCCGGCGCAAGCACAGTCGTGAACTGATTGCAGGCCGCGCCCTGCACGTCGCGCAGGAAGCCTTGCTCTTCCGGCAGACCGTGCCAGCCATTCTTCACGGTGATCGTGCGCCCATCGGCCAAGGTGAAAGCCGCGATGTCCAGCGCGTTGCCGAAGGCGTGCTCGGAGACACGGGCATAGGGATTGCCATTCATCCCGCGGCACGAATAGGCGGAGATTTGCTTGATCTCAGCTACGGGCGAGCCGAACCAGCGCAGCGCAGCGGGCTGCACGGCGCCTGCGATCCAGCGATCGAGCTCCGATACGACGGGGCATGCGAGAGTTGCCGGCGGATTGACGGACACGGGGGCAACCCCCTCGGCGATTTGCGTGCTGCGAGAGTTGCCGAGCGGAGCAAGCGGAGGCACCACGGGACGGCGCACGGGTTCATCCCTCCATTCGTCGTGGGGCGGCGTGCGCTCTTGCGGTGCAGGCGCTGCAAGCGGAGCGCGCGAGACGCTATTGCGGCGCTGCACCGGCACTTCGTCCCCTTCGACCAGAGGCCGCCGCTCGTACGGCACCGGCGAAAGATCCTCGCGCGGCGAGCCCGGACGGGGCAGCTGATATCCGGGCGGCGAAGCGGGAGTTGCGCCATACGGCCGATGAAAGTCGTAGTCCGGGTTTGAGCGGGCGTGACCATCGGCAAGATCGGGCGGGCTCAGAGATATCGGGGCCCCGTCGGAATAGCGCGGCGGCGGGGCGGCATCTCTCGATCTGATCGGCCAGTTTGACGGACCGGAGGGGATCGCGCCCGGCGGACGTGGATCATCGAATCCCAACGGAGCGCTGTCGCCGAGGACCGAGACTTTGAGCGGATATTCGGCGCCGCAAATGCCGGGACCGCGGATCGGGCTGAGGCGAACGATCCCGGGGCCTTCCTTGACCGATCCAGCGCTGAGACATTGCACTTCTGCATCGCTCCGCCATGCCTCGCGCTCGACAAAGGATAAGCCGCCACACCCTGCCAGCATTGCCAATCCGGCAAGCACTGCGGAGCCGAGCAAATAACAGCGAACCCCCGACGCCATGACGCGGACAATGCGTCGGTGTTTGTTAACGCTTCTTCAAATATTCGCGTCGGCTTGGAGAAGCTGGTTCGGCCTTTGCGACATGGTTAAGATTTGTAGGGCGGGTTTCAAACCCGCATCTTCGTAGGGGCGACGCATGCGTCGCCCTCGCGTTCGCGGCCGCTCACGGATCGGGTACCATGTTCGGAGTAGCCCGGATTGCGCTTGCAACCCGGGACGGTCGCGCCCGGGATGCGCCTTTTCCGCCATTCCAGGGCCGGCGATGTCACCATTGAAACGCAATTCCTGTCCGGCCACTTCTAAGTATCTGCACCGGCGCACTTATATCTGCGCAGTCAGCCCGCGGAAACGCGGCTTTCTTCTCTTACTTTCGCGCTAACACGATTTTTTGCATTGAAACCGTCATGATGCGTCGCAATGCCAGGCGACGCATCAATTTTACTCGTTCTGTCAGAGCCTTGGTGACGTGCCGTAAGCCCAAGCCAACGACTTTGCCGGCTTCTTCTGCACTGCAATACGGTTATCGCTTCGACTTGGGCCCGCGCTCTGCTAGATTCTACCCGGAACCATGACCAGGAGCGTGTGACGTGGACGTTGCATTGAGGCTCGATGTGCTGGCGGTGTGTGTCGTGTTTGCGTTCGTCGGGGCTATTCTGCTGGGTGCGTTCTGATACCGCCAACAACAACAAATCTCTCGAACAGTTTCAAACACCGGCGAGCATCCTCGCCGGTGTTTGCGTTGTAAGAATCACTGCAACGGCCGCAGCTCGCCCAGCATCGTCGGGATAAATTCCGACACGGTGGGATGAATGTGCATCGCGCGTTGCATGAACGTGTACGGCGCTTTGGCATACATGAGATCGAGGATGCAGTGGATGACCTCGTCACCCGCGAGTCCCAGGAGCGAGGCGCCAAGGATCTGCTTGCTGTCTCGATCGACCAGAATTTTCATGAATCCCTTGGTCTCGCCTTTCTCATATGCGCGACTGACGTCCTCCATGGCCATGGTGGAGATCAGCGCGGGTTTGCCGGTCTTTCGGACTTCCGCTTCCGTCATGCCGGCGCGGCCGAGTGGCGGATCCGTGTAGAGCGCGTAGGCGGTAATGCGCTCGCTCACGCGCCTCTGATCGTTGTCGAGGAGGTTGGCCGCCACGATCTCGAAATCGTTCCACGACGTGTGCGTGAACGCGCCGCGGCCGTTGCAGTCGCCCAGCGCCCAGATGCCGGCGGCGCTGGTGCGCAGCTGATCGTCCACCTGGATATAGCCGCGCGCATCGGTGGCAATGCCGGCCTTGTCGAGGCCGAGGTCGTCCGTATTCGGCCGCCGCCCGATCGCGACCAGCACGTGCGTTCCGGCGACCTGTGAAACCGCTCCCGCGGATTCGACCTTCACGGCAATCGCGTTTCCCCTCTTCTCCACGCCGACCACCTTGCTGCCGACGCGCACATCGATGCCTTCCTCCTTGAGGAAATCGGCGACAGCCTGCGAGACGTCCGCATCCTCGCGCGCGATCAGCCGCGGCGCGAGCTCGATCACCGTCACCTCGCTCCCGAAGCGGCGATAGACCTGCGCGAATTCAAGGCCGACGTAACTGCCACCCAGGATGATGAGATGCGCAGGGAGGAAATCGATGTCCATCATCGAGCTGTTGGTGAGATAGGGAACATGCTCCAGGCCTGGGATCGGGGGGATCGCCGCGCGCGCGCCTACATTGATGAAGATGCGATCGGCAGCGAGCTCAGAACCGTTCACTGCCACTTTCTTTTCCGCGATAAAGCGGGCGTGACCCTCATAGACCGTGCAGCCTTCCAGTGTTTTGAGCGAACGCTCGACACCCAGGCGCGAGGGTTCTACGACGGCGTCCTTGCGCGCCTTGACGGCCTTCATGTCGACCCCCACCGGGCCGCCGATGGTCACGCCATAATCGCTTGCACGGCGCGCGAGAAATGCGGCGTAAGCGCTCGCGACCAGCGTCTTGGTGGGCGTGCATCCGGTATTGACGCACGTGCCGCCGAAGAGCTTGCGTTCGATGACCGCAACATCCTGACCCGCGGCGACCAGACGCCGCGCCAGCGCCGGACCGGATTGTCCGGTCCCGATGACGATCGCATCATGATTGCGCATGATCCTCCCTCGCCAACCCAATATTATTCTGCCGCGATCGCAAGATCCGGCATCGACTCGTGCAAGATTACCCCTTCGATCGGGTCAGAGTCTCCCTGCCATGGGGCCTGCACGAGTGCTCGCATCGTGGCCTCATAGCCTGCCTCCCGGCGCATGCGGATTCCTGATGGAGTGAAATCCATATCCTTGGTGTGATTCTCGTTCTCGAGACGCGGTGCCAGAAGGCGGACAACGTGCATCTGCGTCACGCATCCGTAGCCGGCGAGCTCGCGCACACTGTCGCTTTTGCGCACATCGTCGGGCAGGTAGCGGACCAGCTGACTGACGACGTGCCGCAGCCGATGCGTTTGCTGCTGTCGCGTGATGTGGATCGAACGGCTTGAATACTGGATGTCCTTCTGACGATGCAGCACTTCCCAGATTGATCCCGGCACGAACCCGGTCGGATTCCATAAATGAACCGCACTTCCGGTCAGAGTCCGCTCGGGTTAGGTCTGCTTTACCTCAGTCCTCCGGTATCGGTGGTGCGCGTCGACATTTCGCGTTCGTGCGACTTGCGGACATAACCGGCCGATTATTCGATGACCGCGTGACGCGCGCGACCAATTTACGCGGCGGCTAATATGGCACGACGAGTTGCGACGGTTTTGACGAACGCTTCGACGTGGTTGGCGAGCCAAAGCTTGTCTGCACGGCTTCCTGTTTCGCACCGCTGATTCAATCACGCGGCGGGCAAAACCAAGCGGTTGATGCGGCCCTGTATCGAACGCCTACTGGACGGGTTCGGGCATCGCCGAAGAGTGGTGGTGAACGATGACCCATTTTCCGTCCCGCAGTTCGTAGATGAATGAATAGCGCGCTTTTACGGTCTCTGTCGTCCCGGGCGGCTTGCCTGAGAGCTTGAACGTGTAAGTGCCCACATCCGATGCCGTGTTGCAGCCGATGCGAATGGTACGGCTGTCGATAGTACCTTGCGGGTTGCGCTCCAAGAAATGCACGAAGTAATCCCTGATGCTGGCGCTGTCAGTTCGCGGCCGGTTCGAGACGGTCGGTAACAGCACGGCGTCGGGCGCGTAGTTCGCCGTCACCTTGTCGGCCTCATGCGTCGCGAGAGAAGCGTTCCACCGTTCGAACAGAGCTGCGATCTCCTGCTGGGTGACAGGCGCGCAGGTCATGGTCGATTGGGAATGGGCATTAACCACACCCAAGGTGAGGGCGCCCCCAATGGCGCAGGCAAGCAAAGTCAATCGCGTCATCGCCAACCTCGATAGCATGAGAATGAAAAAACTCTGCGCACTTTCCCTGTCTCTGCGGACTACACTAGCTTCTGTCTTCGTCGAGGGAAAGATGTAAATTGATCGAATTGCATCGTAGCTTCGCCGTACCGTGCAATAGCATTCGAAGTTGGCAAAGAATCAGCCAGCAGCCACGAGGCTCTATTCAGCTGCCGCTCTGGCAATCACTTGGGGATCGTAATTGAGCACTGGCGACAGCCACTTCTCGGCCTCGTGCACGCTCCAGCCTTTGCGGACCGCATAGTCCTCGACCTGATCACGCTCGATCTTGCCCACCCCGAAATAATGACTTTCGGGATGGCTGAAATAAATTCCGCATACCGATGCACCCGGCCACATCGCAAAGCTTTCCGTGAGCTTCATTCCGATCCGCTCTCCGCCGCCGAGCAGCGCAAACAGGGTCGATTTCTCGGTGTGATCGGGCTGGGCCGGGTAACCGGGCGCCGGCCGAATTCCGCGATACTTTTCCCCGATCAGCTCGGCGGGATTAAGCGTTTCGTCGCACGCGTAGCCCCACAATTGCGTGCGCACCCGCTGGTGCAGATGTTCCGCCAAGGCTTCCGCCAGACGATCGGCGAGCGCCTTGACCATGATCGCGGAATAGTCGTCCCCTTTGCTCTTGAAACGCTCCGCAAGTTCCTCCTCGCCATGGCCTGCGGTCAGCATGAAGGCGCCGACGTAGTCGGCGATGCCGGTTGTGCTCGGCGCGACGAAATCCGCAAGCGCCATGTTGGCGCGACCTTCACGCCGCGTGAGCTGCTGGCGAAGGGTGTGGAGCGTTGCGACAGGAACGCTTCGGGCCTCGTCAGCGTAGACGAGGATGTCATCACCCTCGGTGTTGGCCGGCCAGAAACCGAACACGGCTTTGGCGCGCAGCCAATTCTCCGACGCGATACGGTCGAGCATTGACTGTGCATCTGCAAACACGCCGCGGGCGGCTTCTCCGAACTTGGCATCATCGAGTATTGCCGGAAATTTTCCGGTGAGCTCCCAAACCGAGAAGAACGGCGACCAGTCGATGTACTCGCGAAGCTCCGCGAGGGAATAGTCTTCGATCGATTTTGCTCCGATGAAAGACGGTCGCGGCGGGCGATAGCCTTGCGACCAGTCGAGCTTCAAGGCATTGGCGCGTGCATCGGGAAGCCTGAGCCGCTGTTTCGTCTCCTCGCCGCGCTGATGCGCCGAGGCAATGCGCGCATATTCATCGCGCACCCGGGCGAGATAAGCAGGTCGTGCATCTTCGGACATGAGATTGCCCACGACCGCAACAGCGCGACTGGCATCATTGACGTGCACGGTCTGCCCGCGCCTGTAGTTCGGGTGGATCTTCACCGCGGTGTGGACGCGGCTGGTCGTCGCGCCACCGATCAGCAGGGGCAAATCGAATCCCTGCCGTTCCATTTCCGCTGCGACGTGGCACATCTCATCGAGCGATGGAGTGATGAGGCCGGAAAGGCCGATTAGGTCCGCCTCCTCCAGCCGGGCAGTTTCCAGGATCTTGGCTGCGGGGACCATCACGCCAAGATCGACCACCTCGTAATTATTACATTGCAGCACGACCCCGACGATGTTCTTGCCGATATCGTGCACGTCGCCCTTGACGGTCGCCATCACCACCTTTCCGTTCGAGCTCTTCTTCTCGATGCCCCTTTCCTTCCTCTCGCGCTCCATGAAGGGCATCAGATAGGCAACGGCTTGCTTCATCACCCGCGCCGATTTGACGACCTGCGGCAGGAACATCCGGCCTGAGCCGAACAGATCGCCGACCACGTTCATGCCGTCCATGAGCGGACCTTCGATGACGTGCAACGGTCGCTCGGCTGCCAGCCGCGCCTCCTCTACGTCCGTCTCGATGAAGTCGGTGATTCCATGCACCAGGGCATGGGAAAGCCGCTGCTCGACCGGCCACTCGCGCCAGGCGAGGTCGACCTCCCTCTTCTCCTTTCCGTGTCCGTGATAACGCTGCGCCAGCGCAAGCAGGCGCTCGGCAGCGTCTTTTCGCCGGTTAAGGACCACATCCTCGCAGGCCTCACGCAGCTCGGGGGCGAGATCGTCATAGACGGCCATCTGCCCGGCATTGACGATGCCCATGTCCATGCCGGCCTTGATCGCGTGATAAAGAAACACCGAGTGCATCGCCTCGCGCACCATCTCGTTGCCGCGAAACGAAAATGAAAGATTGGAAACGCCCCCCGAGATATGGACGTGCGGCAGCATACGCCGGATCGACCGCGCTGCTTCGATGAAAGCCACGGAATAATTGTCGTGCTCCTCCATTCCCGTTGCTATCGCGAAAATGTTCGGATCGAAGATGATGTCCTCGGGCGGAAATCCCACCACGTCGACCAGAATGTCATGGGCACGCCGGGCGATGGCGCACTTGCGCTCCACCGTCTCGGCCTGACCTTGCTCGTCGAAGGCCATGACGACCACGGCGGCCCCGTAGCGTCGCACGATGTTCGCATGCTCGATGAATGCGGCCTCCCCTTCCTTGAGCGATATCGAATTGACCACCGCCTTGCCTTGCAGACATTTGAGGCCGGCCTCGATCACCGAGAACTTGGAGGAGTCCACCATCACCGGAACCCTGGCGATGTCCGGCTCGGCTGCGATGAGATTGAGGAAGGTGGTCATGGCCTTTTCTGAATCGAGCAGGCCCTCGTCCATGTTCACATCGATGATCTGCGCGCCGTTCTCCACCTGCTCGCGCGCAATGGCGAGTCCAGCCGCGTAGTCGCCGGAAGTCACAAGCTTGCGGAATTTCGCCGAACCGGTGACGTTGGTCCGCTCGCCCACATTGACGAACGGAATCTCCGGGGTGAGCGCGAACGCTTCGAGGCCGGAGAGTCGCAGCAGTTTCGGGAACTCTGGAATGCTGCGCGGCCGTTTGCCTGCGACCGCACGGGCGATGGCGCGAATGTGCTCCGGCGTGGTGCCGCAGCACCCGCCGACAAGGTTGACCAGGCCCGCATCGGCAAACTCGCCCAGCAGTGAAGCCATGAAGGCCGGGCTTTCGTCATAGCCGCCGAACTCGTTCGGCAACCCGGCATTCGGATACGCGCACACGAGCGTATCAGCGACGCGCGCGATCTCCGCGATATGTGCGCGCATCTCTCCCGCGCCGAGCGCGCAATTGAGCCCGATCGAGAATGGCGCCGCATGCCGCACCGAAGTCCAGAAAGCCGCCGGTGTCTGGCCGCAGAGGAGCCGTCCCGAGCGATCGGTGATCGTGCCCGAGATCATCACCGGGACGGCAAGGCCGCGAGCATCGAGAACATCCGCTATGGCGGCGATCGCCGCTTTGGCGTTGAGCGTGTCGAAGATGGTCTCGATGAGGAGAAGGTCGGCACCGCCCTCGACCAAAGCGTCCACCTGCTCGGCATAGGCGCTGCGCAGGTCATCGAAGGTGATGGCGCGAAAGCCGGGATTGGATACGTCGGGCGAGATCGAGGCGGTGCGGTTTGTAGGCCCGATGGCACCCGCGACAAAGCGCGGATGCCCATCCTCCGCTTGCGCCAGATCGGCCGCCGCTCGCGCAAGCTTTGCACCCTCGCGGTTTAGCTCGTGTACGATCCCCGACATGCCGTAATCCGCTTGGGCAATGCGCGTCGAGGAGAAGGTGTTGGTGCAGACGATATCGGCGCCGGCCCGATAGTAGGCGAGATGAATCTCGCGGATCTTCGTCGGCTGGCTCAGGATGAGGAGATCGTTGTTGCCGCGCACCTCGCGGTTCCAGGCATCGAAGCGCGCGCCGCGATAGCCCTCCTCATCCAGGCCGAGCGCCTGAATCATCGTGCCCATCGCGCCGTCGAGGACGAGGATGCGCTCGCTCGCAAGCTTGCGCAGCACGCGAGCCACTTCCGTCTCGGACCTCGTCGCCAATTTCACCGGAGACTGACTCATCGTTCGTGTTTGCCCATGACAGTGCAACGGACACCGTGCGGCTCCCTCTCCCCGCTCTTGGCGCAACCGAACTCGGGTATACCCGAGTTCGGTCGCTCTAATGGCTGGCCGAAGTCGGATACATCCGACTTCGGCTGAGAGGGTTGGGGTGAGGGGCACAACCTCTCGAGTTGAACTCCGCCCCTCACCCCATCCCTCTCCCCGTTAAGAACGGGGAGAGGGAGCAGACTGTGTTTGTTGCGCTGCTGATCACACATTACCGGAACGGATCTACTGTAGTCCCCATTACCGCGCTCCGGCTGCTATTTTCGTTGCTGCGCCCGAAACCGCCAGCTCATTGTCTTCAGGCGAAGGCCGCAGGCCGAGCAGATGACACACGGCGTAAACGAGATCCGCGCGGTTCATTGTGTAGAAGTGAAAGGTAGTGACGCCGCGGTCCACGAGATCGAGAACCTGCTCAGCCGCGACGGCAGCAGCGATGAGTTTGCGTGTCGCCACATCA
>DATBYX010000345.1:0-4234 GCA_036513475.1 Xanthobacteraceae bacterium
CGCACTGCATCAAGAGCGAGAACCCGAACGCTCCGGCCTGCTTCGCCCTGCGCAATCGCTCCACCTCTCGTCTCGCGCTGACATGCATGCGACACGCTCGCCGCTCAAATCCCCAAAGTGAGCTTGCGGCACCGCCCGACCGAGGCCTACTTCCCGCGATTTCGTGCCTTGGCGCTTTTCGGACGCCGGCCTGCCGAGCATGTGGTTAGATCGTCGTTGCCGGCGTCCGAAAACCTGCACTAAGCACAAAAGCCGACTAATGCAGTGCAGCAAAAACGGCGGCTCTATCGGATCATTTTATCGGCCTTGGGAGGCACCACTTCCTTCGGAAGGTCCACAATTCTCGGCAGCCTGATGGTAAAGGTGGAGCCTCGGCCGGGCTCGCTCTCGACCGTGATGTCGCCCCCCATCATCTGACAGAAACGCCGACTGATGGCTAGGCCGAGGCCCGTGCCACCGTACTTGCTCGCCGTGGTGGAGGAAGCCTGGGAAAACTCCTGGAACAGCTTGCCCATCTGATCGGGTGTCATGCCGAAGCCGGTGTCGGCCACCGCGACCGTGATCCAGTCGCGGCCGTTCTCCTGTCCTTGGTGAGCGGCGATGGTGATAGTGCCTTTCTCGGTGAACTTGTTGGCGTTACTCGCTAAGTTGAGCAGAGATTGCCGGAAGCGGGTCTGGTCGGCGTGGATCGTGCCGAGGTCCGGTGGGCAGGCGACGACGAGGCGATTGCCGTTCTTCGTCGCCATCGGCTCGATCGTCTTGGCCACGTCCTCGATCAAGGGCACCAGCGGGAACGTTTCGAGGTGAAGCTCCATACGTCCCGCCTCGATCTTCGACAGGTCGAGAATGTCGTTGATCAAGGCGAGCAGGTGGCGGCCCGCCCCGAGCACGCGGTCGAGCGGCTCAAACTCATCCTCGCGCTTTAGATCCCGCGCATCCTCGCGCAGCATCTCGGTAACACCAATGATGGCGTTGAGCGGTGTGCGCAGTTCGTGGCTCATGTTGGCCAGAAATTGCGATTTGTGCTTGCTGGCAGCTTCCAGTTGCGCATAGAGCTGCCCCAGCTCCTCCGACATCTTATTGACGTCGGACGCCAGCGCACCGAGCTCGTCGCGATTCACCACATCGACGCGATGGACAAACTCACCGGCGGCAACCTGGTTGAGCTGCGTCTCGATCTTCTTGACGGGGCCGATGAGCGACCAGGAGATGGCATAGCCGAGGCCGAGAGCTAGCACGATGCTGCCGAGCGCAAACGCAATCACGATCCACTGCGAGTTTTCATAGGCTTGCTTGCTTATTTCTACCCCCGCCACCGCGTCCGCTTCGGCCTTATTGACCAGCTGATTGGTCAGACGCTCAAGACGATCGGCAAGAGGCGCAGCCTGTGCCGCTTGCATCTCCCGCGCCTCACCGCCGCGGCCAGCGCGAATCAATTCTACAACGCGGGTGACAATTTCGACGAAGCGGTCGTAGTCCCTTCGGAAACGGTCGAGCAGCTCGACTTCGTCCTTGGCGACGAAATGCAGCCGGTCCACATCGTAGCCGAACTGGTTGAGTTGACGCAGCGCGCTCGAGAGAGTGAGATCATCCGCGGAGAGAAGCGCGGAGGAAACGCTGTAGAGTTGGTTGGTCGTGTCAAGCTGCACCTGCCGATAGGCTTCGATCTTCCGCTCCAGCTTGATGAACTCCTCGGTGCGCTCATTGATTCCGTGTAGAGCTTGCAGGCCGACAGCGCCCAGCATGATGAGCAGCGCCACAATGGCAAGAAATGCCGCGAGGAGCTTGTGCTCGACGCGAGCCGGTACTCGCGCGACTAGGCCCACCAGCCAGCCCATCAGTCGCATCATGGCTCTTGCAGCAGGCTCAGGAGATCGTGCCGAAACTCATCCGGGTCGAAGCGCACGCCGATATATTGGACGCGCAGGATTCCATGTGGATCGATAATCGACGTAAGGAACGTGTGGTCCAGGCCGCCATCGGCCATTTTCGCCGCGAACACGCCGTAGCGGCGCCTGACGTCGCGGATAACGTCTGGGTCTCCGGTAAGAAACGCCCAGCCCGCGAGATTGGCGCCGAACGCCTGCCCGTACTCTTTAAGCACCTCGGGCGTGTCGCGCTCGGGGTCAACCGTGATCGAGACGAACGCGATCCTTTTGCCGAAGTCAGGCCCGAGCTGGTCCTGAACGAACGACATCATCGGCGTCAGAACGGGGCAGGTGGTGCCGCACAAGGTATAAATGAAGGTGACGGCGACCACCTTGCCGCACAAGTCCGCGAGCGCAACCTGTGCGCCATCCTGTGAGGTCAACGTGAATTCGGGCGCCGGCGCGATCTTCGCTAGCGACTGCTGCCGGGCGAATTGTTGGGAGTCACTGCGCGGTTGCGCCAGCACCAGAGATGCCAGCAAGACGAACGCGACGACCGCCGCTGCCCACATGATCAGCTTTTGAGCTCGCGCTTGAGCTCATTGAAGAAACGCCAATCAGCCCCGTCGGCAAGGATTTTGCCGGGGCTCGACTTGATCATGCCTGCTTCCCGCAGCCGAAGCGCATAGAACCGGATCGTATCCTCCGCATCGTAGTCCCGCCATTTTCTGTACTGGATTTCCTTGAGTGACTGCAGAGCAAAATCATAGCGTGCCGTAAATCCTCCATCGACGATCCGTTGCGCGACCTGTTCGGGTTGTGTAACGCAAAGATCAGTGGCCTTAATCACGGCGCGCAGAACGCGCTTAGTGGCGACTGGATGCGCCCGGACATAGTCCCGGTGCGCCGCCAGCATACAGCAGTAATACTGCGACCACGGGCGGTCGATGCTGCTGTTGACGATCACGCGGCCGATGTTTCGCGCGCGCAGCTCCTGCGGGTCTGGGGGAAAGCCGAGGAACGCATCGATCTTGCCATCGGCGAAAAGCTGCATCGGCTTGGGCGAGGAGCTTGTGATCCAGTGAATGTCCTTGGCCGGGTCCAGGCCGACGTGCGCTGCCATGGTGCTCAAAAAAGTATGCTGGCTCGAACCCAATGATTGCACGCCGACATTCTTGCCCTTGAGATCGGGGATGCTGCGGATGCCTTCGCGCGCAAACAGTTCGAAACAGCCGATATGCTCGCCGCCCACGATGGTGATCGGTTCGCCGGCATCGATCGGAATGATGAAGGTCGGCGCATAATTCGCGGTGAAATCGACTTCGCCGCGAGCCAGCGAGAGCGCGGCCGGAATCCCCGCGTCGGTCGCCACGAAGCGGATGTCGGTAAAGCCTTCGGCGCGCAGAAGTTCGTCGGCGACGTACTGCGGCGCGATGCAAATGCCAGCGATTTTCGCCAATCGGACGGTCGTGGTCTCGGGCGGCGCCTCTTGGGCAAACGAACTGCGTGCTCCGATGAGACTCGCTGCGCCGGCTGACGACAACGTGGCTAGGAAGCGACGTCGATCTTGCATCATGTACATGATTGACTCCCTTGTGGCCTACATCTCGCTATTTCTTTCCTTGCGAATCAGTGGCGATCAGACTCCCGTCGTTGATATCCAGTTGGCCGAACGTCGTGAGACTGTGGCGCGCGACCAGCAGATCGTTGCGCCGCGGATAAGCGATAAGAGCTCGCGCTGCCTTGAAGTCGTCATCTGCTCTTCCCATGGGGGCCAACGACGCTCAGGGTAACTTTAACTTAGCACACCTCGACCTATAAGTGTGCGAAAGATGCTCGAATTTCGAGCAATAATCGTTCCGAAGGCTAAGGTCATCGCCACTGTGTTCAATCCGGTAAACCCGACAAACCCGCCAATGCTGGACAATCTGCGAGCGCAGGCGGGCGCCCATGGAATGTCGTTGCTGCCCGTCAGTTTGCAGCCGCCGGAGGGCCTCGAGAGGCGTCAAGCTGGGGATGGGTTGCCGACGTTCGTCAGCGTGCACCCGTCATCGTCAGCTTTCGCCAGGTGCGGACATAACGCCGCGCAGCGCTTCGGCGGCGATGTGCCAAAGATCGGGATAGGGGGGAGCCTCGCGGCTCCGCCCCTCCCACACCACCTGGCATACGGGTCCGTACCGCGGCGGTTCGAGAAGTTGGGCTAACAAGCTCTGAACAAGGAGGGTAGACCGAGCGATCTGAAGTATGCATTGGAAAGCCCCAGTGAGAGGGCTTTGCTCCGGGCGATGTACCATGGGCCACGGCCGCTGTCGGCCGTATTGCACAACTGCCCAAAGACTCGCAATGCGATCAGTGCCGCACGACGG
>DATBYX010000346.1:0-19878 GCA_036513475.1 Xanthobacteraceae bacterium
AGACCGAACGGCGGCGTGTACATCCCGATGCTCAAATTGACCGCCATGATGATACCAAAGTGAATAGGGCTCACGCCCACCGCCTGCACCAGCGGCAGAAGCAGCGGGGTGAGGATCAGGATGGCGGCCGGCGGCTCGAGAAAGCTTCCCATCACCAGGAGCGCGAGGTTGATCGACAGGAGCAGCCCCCAGGCGGGCAGATCCAACCCGTTGATCTGCGCCACCATCGCTTGCGGAATGCCGCTGGTCGTGAGCAGCCAGGAATAGAGCCCTGCAGCGGTGACGATCATCAGGATCTGCGAGATCAGGAACACCGCGCTCATGATGATGCGCCAGAGCTCGCGCAGGCCCACCTCGCGATGGATGACCATGGTGACGAATAGCGAATAGATCACGGCCACGCCCGCCGCCTCGGTAGGGGTGAAAATGCCGCCGTAGATGCCCCCGAAAATGACGGCAACGGTGCCGATGGACCAGCTCGCTTCCTTGGTCGATTCCCAGACCGCCGCCCAGCGCACCCCGGCGGTGAGCGGAACCGCCTTGATGCGGGCATACCCCATCACGAAGAGTGCATCGACAAATCCGATGAGCAGGCTCGGCAAGATGCCGGCGGTGAACAGCGCCACTGCCGACTGCTGTGCGGAGAGCGAATAGAGGATCATCGCGATCGAAGGGGGGATGACGACAGCAATAGCGCCTGAGGAAGCGATCAGCCCGACCGTGAAGCCCTCGTTGTATCCGTTCTCGCGCAACGAGGGGTACACCATCCTGCCGACGGCAACGACCGTACCGACGGCAGTGTGGGCCATCGCACCAAATAGCTCGGAGGCCGCGACAGTCGTGACCGCGAGCGATCCGCGCACCCCGCCGATCAGCGAGATGACCCACACGACCACGCGTCGCGCGATGCCGCCCTGCGCCATGATCTCGCCGGCCAATACGAAGAATGGCACTGCGAGCAGCGGGAAATTGTCGAGGCTTCCGAAGATGTAGGTCTGGACCGCTTCCGTGGGCACATCGGCCACGAGCAGCACTGCAACAAGACAGGTTGCGAGCAGGACGACGAAGATGGGCAGCCCCAGCACCAGGAGCAGCGTTGGAAGAACGAAGTAGACGAGAGCGGTCAGCATCAATTGTGTTTCCGCGACTCGCCTCGACCAGCGTTCTTCAATGACCTGGGATTTGAGACTTGCGGCGCAACTGCGGGACCAGCAGGCGCACGGCAACGAGGAATGCCATGATCGATAGGCCGATGGGCACCATCGCCTGCGGAATCACCAGCGGAAAATCCGCGGCCTGGCTGCGCTGATCGAACTCGGCGAGGTCGCGGATCACCGGCCAGGCGAAGATGACAATTGCGACCGCGGTTATGAGGAAGACGAGCTCGGAGAACAGATCGAGCGCCTCGCGCACCTTCGGCGGCAGCATGCGCACGACAACGTCCATTCGAATCTGTCGCCCCGACCAGGCGACAACGCCATTGCCGAGAAACACGCAGCCCACCATCAGGAACAGCATGGCCTCCTCGGCCCAGGGGATGGAGGCATTGAAGAAATAACGACCGACCACGTTCGCGAAATTGAGGGCAACACTCGCGACCAGCAGTACTCCTGAGAGCACGCCGATCACCGCAACCAGCGCACGCACCAGCCGCAGTAGCTTCTCGGTCATTCACCTGCCCCGTTTCTGTGGCCCTGCAGACCCGGATTGTATCGCTCGAACGGAACGAGATCGGGGACCCAAGCGGCCAGAAGCGCCAAGGGACGTTACAACAAGACGGCGCCCGGGGGGATTATTTGTTTCGTTTTGCCGATGCGAATACGGTCATCACGGTCTTATTCAGCTCCGGTTTGGACTTGGAAAGGTCTTCCCCGATGGTGGAAATCTTCTCCAGCATCGCGGCCTGCTCGGCCGGCGGGAAACTGATCAGCTCGCCTCCCTTCTCGGTCCAGATCTGGCGCTGCTTGGCGAAGAAATCCTTCACGAAGGGCACGATCTCAGTGGAGGTGCTTTGCGCATCGTCGCGCACGATCTTCTGCAGATCGGGAGGCAAGCCATCGAGCCATTTCCTGCTCATCACGACGATGGAGTTGAGGTAGGGCTGATCGTTCTCCACGATATACTTCGCCGCATCCTGATATTGCATGGTGGTGAACACGGTGATGGTGGCGAGTGCCGCGTCGATGGCGCCTTGCTGGAGGCCGGGCAGGACGTCGGCGAGTGTCATCGCTACCGGCGAGGCGTCCATGCGTCTGATCATCTCCAGCTGGAACGGCGAAGCCAGCACGCGGACCTTGGTGCCCTTGAAGTCGGCGAGGTGGCGCAACGGCTTGCGGGTGACAATGGAGGACGGCCCGATCGGCGCAATCCCGACGCCGATCAGTCCCTTATTTGCGCCCAACCCGAGAATCGCCTCGCGCACGACTGGATCCGAGATCACCCGCACCGCCTGGTCGGTGCTGGTGAACAGGCCCGGCGCGCTGAGGGCTTCATAACGTTCGTCGACACCGACAAGAAATTCAGGCGGCCCAATCCAGAGCTGGATCGAACCGAACTGCACGCCCTCGATCTGGCGGGGAATCGAGCCGAGCTGGCTGGCTGGATAAATCTCGCCCTTGATGCGGCCGCCCGAATCCTTCTCGACGGCTGATGTGAAGCGCCGCAGCCACTCGTGCTGAGTGTCGTTGATCGTGGCAGTGCTGAGTTTCATTACGAACGTCTTGCCCGCCTGCGGCTGCGCGGGAGATACCAGTCCCATGAGAGTCGTTGCGGCAAAACCCGCTGCGCCCGCGGCAGTGAGTAATGTCTTCCGCCTTGTCGCCATCCATAACCTCCCTGGTTTGGTGTTATTGTTGTGGTATGACGCGCAAAGCATGGCACAGACCCTCCAATGCGGCCAGCCAAAACTGCGCCTGACCTTCGGAGGATCTACACGTCCGAGGGCATGTCCCGTTCTTAGGGATCTCAACGATATGGTGGACGCGTGACGCGGTGCCCCCTGTGTTAGTCTCGCGCGTCTGTCTCGCGCGTCTTGACGGAGACGGGCACAGGCGCGAGACTCGCCTTGGATTTCAGGCGAGCCTGAGTAATCTCGCATAGTCACGCATTGAGGATGGGAGGAGCGCATGCCGAAACGCCGCAACGAGCCTGACTCGCATCGCCGCAACTTTCTGAAAGGCGCTGGCCTCGCCGGAGCTGCAGCACTCAGTCCTATGGCAGCTGGCGCGCAGGTATCCGCGCCCAAGCAGGACCTCAAGGCGCCGGCGCCCGGGTCAAAGCAGATCGCGGTCGAGACCCTGCCGCCGATAAAGGATCTGATCAACCAGACCTCGAGCGGCGGCGATTTTATGGTCGATGTGCTCAAGACACTGGATATCGACTATCTCGCCATGAATTGCGCGTCGGCTTTCCGCGGAATCCACGAGTCCTTCATCAACTACGGCAAGAACACCAAGCCGGAAATCCTCACCTGCCCGCACGAGGAGATCGCCGTCCACATGGCGCAGGGCTACGCAAAGATCGAAGGCCAGCCCATGGCCATGATGTGCCACGGCACGGTCGGGCTGCAGCACGCGAGCATGGCTCTCTATAACGCCTGGTGCGACCGGGTTCCGGTGTACGTAATGATCGGCAATATCATCGAGGGGGACAAGCGGGCGCCCGGGGTCGAGTGGGTGCATTCGGCGATCGACCCGGCCGCAATCGTACGCGACTTTGTCAAGTGGGACGACCAGCCCGCTTCGCTCCAGCATTTCGCCGAGTCGGCGGTGCGCGCCTACAAGGTCGCGACGACGCCGCCGATGGGCCCGGTGCTGCTCTCGCTCGACGCGGAGCTGCAGGAAAATCCCGTCGCCGATGCGGAGACTTTGCGCATACCAAAGCTCGCCCGGGTCGTGCCTCCGGTAGGAGATGCAGGCGCGCTTGCCGACGCAGCAAAGATGCTGGCGGCTGCAGAGAATCCGGTGATCATCTGCGATCGGCTCGCCCGCACGCCAGCAGGCATGGCGCGTCTGGTCGAGCTCGCGGAGACGCTGCAGTGCGCCGTGGTGGACAACGCCGGGCGAATGAACTTCCCCTCGCGCCATCCGCTGAACCATTCGTTCCGCAGATCCGTCATCTCGCAGGCCGACGTCATTCTCGCCATCGAGATGAACGACCCGTTTGGAAGCCTGCACGCGTTCAGCGACCGCATCGCGCGTTCGACGCGGTCCACGACGAAGAAGGGCGCGAAGATCATCACGCTCGGTCTGCGGGACACGTACCTGAAGGCCAATTATCAGGACTTCGGGCGCTATCAGGAAGCGGACCTCGCGATCGCGGGCGACGGGGAGGCTAGTCTCGCCCTGCTTAGCGAGGCGGTGAAACGCCACGTGGATGTCTCACGCAAGGCTGCCTATGAAGCGCGCGGCAAGAAGCTCGCGGCAGCGCATCAGGCCATGGTAGAGCAAAGCAAATCGGATGCGACGGTCGGTTGGGACGCAAGTCCCATCACCACCGCTCGGATGTGTGCGGAAGTGTACGCCCAGATCAAGGATGAGGATTGGTCCATGGTCGGCACCTCCATCCGGTTAAGCTGGCCGCACCGGCTGTGGAATTTCGACAAGCCTTACCGCTGGAACGGAGTCTCAGGCGGCGCCGGTGTGGGCTACAATCTGCCGGCCTCCCTCGGTGCGGCGCTCGCAAACAAGCGGCACGGGCGGTTCACGGTCTCCTTTGGGGGCGACGGCGACTTTATGTTCGCGCCGGGTACGCTCTGGACCGCGGCGCACCACCGCATCCCGATGCTCTACATCATACAGAACAATCGCGCCTATCATCAGGAGCTCATGTATCTCACCGCCATGGCGGCGCGGCGCAGCCGCGGCATCGAGAACGCGCATATCGGCACGACGCTCACGGACCCGAACATCGATTTCGCCACCGTGGCGCGCGGTTTCGGCGTCCACGGCGAGGGTCCCATCGCGGATCCTAAGGATCTCGCGCCGGCCCTCACGCGGGCCGTTGCCGCGGTGAAGGCCGGCCAGACCGCGGTGGTCGACGTCGTCACCGATCCGCGTTGAGGAGGTCAAGACGTGGACCGGCTCGTGCGTACGATTGTATTCGCCGCGGTTTGCGGCAGCGCTGTTGTCGTCGCCGCGCAGGCACAGGAGGCTCCGCGTGGCGATGCCGCAAACGGCAAACGCCTCTATCTCGCCAATTACTGCTACACATGCCATGGCCGCGTCGGGCAAGGCGGGGCCTACAACGGTCCCGCGCCGGCACTGGCCAAGACCGCGATGCCCTACGAAGGTCTTGTCGGTCAGACTCGCAACCCCTCGAACGACATGCCCGGCTATTCCGCGCAAGTTCTCCCCGATCAGGCGCTTGCGGATATCTATGCCTACTTGCAGTCGTTGCCCGGTCCGTCTGACCCGAAGGGTGTTGCACTGCTGAAGGATTGACCCCGCGCCTCACGCGGCCTGCCTCGCTGCTGGAACGCATAGGGGCGACGCATGCGTCGCCCCTATCTGATCAGGGCTGCGCGGCGATTCGCTCCAGAATGGGCGTCCACATCTGCTGTTCGGCCTGGATGAACGCCATGACCTCAGCAGGCGCCATCGGGCGCATGTAGTTGCCTGTCAAGGCGAGCTTCTTCTGCACTTCGCTTTCGCTCACGACCTGGCGCAAGGCCTCGCTGACCTTGTGTACGATTCCCTCGGGCGTGCCGACGGGGGCCACCAAAGCAGCCCAGCCGCGCGCGTTGAATCCGGGCAACGTCTCTGCCGCTGCGGGAAGGTCCGGGAAATTGGGAAGCCGTTCGGGCGAGCCCACCGCAATTGCTTTCATTGATCCGCCCTCGATGCTGCCCGCGAGGGCGGCCAACCCCTCGATCACCATCGACACGCGACCGCCCAGCGCATCATTGAGCGCCTGTGGCGCGCCGCCGTTATAGGGAATCGCGAGCACCTCTATGTCCGCTTTCGACTTCAGCAGTTCCCCCGTGAGGTGGGTCATGGTGCCCCGTCCCGTTGCCGCGTACGACAGTTCCCCCGGCTGCTTCTTCGCCAGCGCAACGAATTCCGGGAGCGTAGAGACGCCAAGCTTTGGCGTGACTGTCAGGAACATCGGCTGTTCGCCGACAAACCCGATGGGCGTGAAGTCCTGCGGCACGTGCAGCGGCAAGTTTGGCTGCAGCCCGGCCAAGGTCACGAACGCGGATGCCGCGGGCATGTAGAGCGTGTAGCCGTCTGGGGCGGCTGCCGCCCCTGCGCGTGCAGCCACGGCGCCACCGGCGCCAGGTTGGTTGAGCACCACGATCTGTTGCCCCAAGAACGCGCCAAGCCGGTCGCCGACGATGCGCAGCATGACATCAGGCGCCCCGCCTGCCGCCGAGTGGGTGATGATCCGAACGGGCTTATTGGGATAGGTGTCCCCTTGCGCAGCGGCTTGCGATAATGAGCCTGCAAGCAGCAGCCACGCGACCACGGTGTACAACCGCCGAGCTCTCATGTGTTCTCCTTGGAATCTCTGGGCAGAGTGAGCTAACGCTTGCTGCTCGGCAATGCAAAGCCGCGGCCCAACCGCCGGCGGCACAGCTCAAGCGGGCAGAGGCAGGGGCGGGGCTTGAAACAAGCCCTTACAACGCGCAAACGGAACTTGCCGACGTGGGATAAATAACCTGGGCAGAGCTTTGTGCCGCTCAGACCGCCTCGCGCAATTTCACCGCTACTTCGAGGTCGACGGAGACGAGCTGGGAAACCCCGCGCTCGGCCATGGTCACACCGTAGAGCCGGTTCATGCGCGCCATGGTGATCGGATTGTGCGTGATGATGATGAACCGCGTGTCCGTCGAACGCGTCATCTCGTCGAGCAGACCGCAGAAGCGCTCGATGTTGTGATCGTCAAGGGGGGCATCGACCTCATCGAGTACGCAGATTGGAGCGGGATTCGTAAGAAAGACCGCGAAGATGAGCGCAAGTGCGGTGAGCGCCTGCTCGCCGCCGGAGAGCAGCGACAGCGTTGCCGGCTTCTTTCCCGGCGGCCGCGCGATGATCTCGAGCCCGGCTTCAAGGGGATCTTCGCTTTCGATGAGCTGCAACTCGGCAGTGCCGCCTCCGAACAGCTCGGTGAACAGGTGCTTGAAATGGGTGGCGACTTGCTCAAACGATGCCAGCAGACGCTCGCGCGCTTCGCGATTGAGATTCTGGATGCCCTGGCGCAGCCGCTTGATCGCTTCCACCAGATCATCGCGCTCCGTCACGAGCGTGCCGTGCCGGGTTTCCACTTCTCGCAGTTCTTCCTCTGCGCGCAGATTGACTGCGCCGAGACGCTCGCGCTCCCGCCGCAACCGCTCGAGAGTGGCTTCGATCTCGCTCGGCTCGGGCAGGACCTGGTCTGGTTTGATGCCCGCAAGCTCTGCCACTTCTGCCGGCTCAGCCTCCAGCATCTCGCGTATCTCATGCTCGACGTCGACGAGGCGGCGCTTGTCGCCTTCGAATCGCTCCTCTGCCCGTGCCGCCTGCTCGCGCGCGGCAGTCATGGCTTCGAGGGCCGCGCGGGCGCCACGGTCGGCTTCCGCCAGCGCATTTTCCCCCTCCGCGAGGCGATCAGCAGCCATACGGCGTTGCGCCTCGGCGCTCTCGATCTCGCTCAGCAATCCCTGCCTCTTCTCTTCAAACAGCGCTGGCATCTGCTCGAGCGCCGTGCGCTCAGTCCTGGCCTCCTCCATGCGCGCCGACAGCGCGGCGATCTGGGTCGCGCTGCCGCCATGGCGTTCGCTCCAGCCCGCACGATCGGTCGCAATCGCCGCGATCCGGCGCGCAGCAATCTCTGCCTCGCGTGCCAGCGCCTGCGATTGTGCGCGCGCTTCCGCAAGCTCTGCGCGGTGAGCCTCGATCGCAGCGCGCACGCTTGCGAGCTGCCCTTCGGTACTGTCGGCCGCCGGCAGCGATGCAAGCCCCTGCTCGGCCGCAAGCCGCGCCGCGAGGGCTTCATCCCGGCTCGCCGCGAGCCGCGCCAGGGCTTCGCCGAGCGCGGAAAGCCGCGCTGCGTTGCGGCTGATCTCTCGCTCGGCATCGAGGTAGCGGCTACGGGCCGCATCAGCATCGTGCTGCAGCGATCTCCAGCTGGTGCGTGCCGCGGTGTCGGCTTCGGCGCTCGCAGCAACTTCCGCTTCAGCTTGCCGCACCAGTTCCTGCTTGAGCTCGACGTCGCGGCGCACCTCCTGGAGCTCATTTTCAATGTCGGCGAGGCGATTCTTGCCGGCGAGGCGCCGGGCTGCCCCGGTTGGCGCATTGGCCGCGACGGAAAAACCATCCCAACGCCAGAGATCCCCATCACGCGAGACGAGCCGCTGTCCCGGCTTGAGCTGCGGCATCAGAGCGGTTGCCTGCTCGCGGGTCACCAGGCCGATTTGCAGAAGCCTGCGGGAGAGCTCCTTCGGTGCTTTCACGTGCTCGGTGAGAGCCTCGGCGCCCGCGGGCAGAGCCGGGTCGGCTTGGTCCACATCGGCTCCGCTCCAGCGCATGGGCGCCGACGGATCGATGGGCGCCTCGAGATCGTCGCCGAGAGCCGCCCCGAGTGCTGCCTCGTACCCTTTGTCCACCGTGATCTCATCGATAACGGCAGGCCAGAGACTCTTGGTATCGACATGCAGAAGCTTGGCGAGCGTCTTGGCTTCGGTATCCAGCCGGTGTGCCCGGCGCTCCGCCTCGACCAGCGGGATGCGTGTCACGTCAAGGTCCTGACGGGCAGCGGAATGGGCGGCCTCGGCTCGAAGCGCGGCAGCTTCCGCCTCGGTCAGTGCGGCTTGTGCGGCTTCCGCAGCCTCGGCAAGGCCGGTCAGATCGACGCGTTCGGCTCCTTCGAGCTGTTGGCGCTCCGCCTCTACCGCGGCGGCCTCACCCGTGAGGCGGTCGAGCCGGTTGCTGTGCTCCGCCAATGCCTTCTCGAAGGCGTGTCGCCGGGCTGTGAGATCTGCAATGGTCCCGGTGAGCTCATCGAATGCCCTTTCAGACACGGAGAGGGTCGCCTCGGCCTTGGCAACACGCTCCGCCACGCTCGCGCCGTTCGTTTCAGCGGCCCGCGCCTCCTGCAAGAGCGACTGCTCTTCGGTCCCCAGGCGCTCCAGGGCCGCAGTTGCGTCAGCGGCGAGGCGGCGCTCCCGCTCAATGTCTCCCTCCAGCTGGAGCAGTCGCTGGTTTAGTTCCGCCATCCGCTCGCGGGCACGTGTCTCCTCGCGCTCGAGCGCCTCGCGAGCGAGATTGAGCCGCTGCAAAGCCGCCGCCGCTCTCACCTCCGCATCGCGCAGCTCGGGGAGAGCAGCGGCGGCGGTGACTTGCTGCCTTGCCGCCGCGGCCTGCTCGCCCGTGCGATCGGCGACCAGCTGAGCAGCCGAATTCTTGGCGTCGCTGGCTTGGGCCAGCTCGGAGTTGGCGCCGACCCAGCGCAGGTGAAACAGGGTAGCCTCCGCCTTGCGCACGTGCTGGGAGATGTTGCGGTACCGTACCGCTTGCCGGGCTTGGCGCTTGAGGCCATCGATCTGGCCGGCCAACTGGTTGATGACCTCTTGCAGCCGCTCCAGGTTGTGCTCGGCTGCGCGCAGGCGCAGCTCCGCCTCGTGCCGGCGCGCGTGTAGCCCGGATATGCCGGCCGCTTCTTCGAGCACACGCCGGCGCTGCTCGGGCTTCGCCTGAATGATCTCGCCGATCCGTCCTTGATGCACCAGGGCGGGCGAGCGCGCGCCTGTCGAAGCATCGGCAAAAAGGATGTGCACGTCGCGCGCGCGCACTTCGCGGCCGTTGATGCGGTAGGTCGAGCCGGCATCGCGCTCGATGCGGCGCGAAACGTCGAGCGCATCATACTCGTTGAATTCGGCCGGCGCCTTGCGCGCAGCGTTGTCGACGTGGATTGCAACCTCCGCATGATTGCGGCTCGGGCGAGCGCCGGTTCCGGAGAAGATCACGTCGTCCATGTCGGCGGCGCGCAGCGACTTGTGCGATGTCTCGCCCATGACCCAGCGCAGCGCCTCGACCAGATTGGATTTGCCGCAGCCGTTCGGGCCGACCACGCCAGTGAGGCCGGGCTCGATCAGGAAATCGGTCGGCTCGACGAACGATTTGAAGCCGATGAGGCGCAGGCGCGTGAATTTCATGCCGCCGCCGTTTCATGGGTTGCGGCAGGGTTGTGGTGGAATTGCTCCACGCTATGCTGATTCGCGATTTGCCACATCTGCAGGAGAATGAATCGGGTGCCGTGATTCCGCAATATCGACGGTAGGTTATTCCCGCCGCGGGCAGCTCAACCCACTGCTACAACATCAAACGCGGTTACCCGGGGCGCCTTCAGGCAAGGCGAAAAAGGTTAATCAACCGTTAAGGTACGGCGCGAGTTGCTTGTCCAGCTCTTCCGGGGACATGCCGCCACGAACAATTTTTCCGTTGATGAAGAACGTCGGGGTGGAATTCACGCCAAACTGCGTCGCGCGCTTTTGGCCCTCCTGCAATCCCGTCAACATCTGCTGATTCGCCAGGCACTCATCGAAGCTTTGCTGCGTGAAGCCTGCCTGCTTGGCAATGTTGAACATGGGTTCGAGCGGTTTCTGCACCACCCATTCCCTTTGCTGCGAGAACAGCGTGTCGATCATCGGAAAATATTTATCCTTGCCCGCGCAGCGCGCGAGCATGGCGCCTGCGGCCGCGAGCTGATCCAGCGGGAACTCCCGGAAGATGAAGCGCACCTTTCCGGTATCGATGTACTTCTTCTTGAGCTCCGGAAATGTGGTCTCGTGGAAGTGGGCGCAGTGCGGGCACGTCATCGATGCATATTCGATGATGGTGACCGGGGCGTTGGCCGATCCCAGGGACTCATCGCCCAGGGGAGGGGGTGCCATGAGCTCTGCCATAGGGACGTCGGCGCCG
Organism: Xanthobacteraceae bacterium; assembly: GCA_036513475.1. Lineage (GTDB taxonomy): Bacteria > Pseudomonadota > Alphaproteobacteria > Rhizobiales > Xanthobacteraceae > VAZQ01. Next base: position 10,899 of record DATBYX010000346.1, read on the forward strand.
CCGGGCGGCTCGGGAGCCGAGACCGCCGGCCGGGTCCAGAAATAATAACCCGCGCCTGCCGCGGCGACGGCGATCACGGCAGCGCTTCCCAGGAGCAGGTGCCGGCGGGTGACGCTCGGCGCGGCCGCAGTTTCCTTCATCGTATCCATGCCTGGTTAACCCGTATGCTGAGGCGGTTCTGGACTGAGAGATAGTCTAGAGGGCTCGAATGTGGCAACCGCAAGCCGGGCCGCCAAGGTGCTCGACCGCCTCAAATCGGCTTGACCGCGCCTCCCAGGCGGGCCAGCGCATCGCGCAGATCGGGGTCCCGGATATCTGCCAGAGAAGCGGCAATTCGCGCCGTCAGTTGCGGGTCGGGCCGAGACGGAGGACGCGCGGCCGCGCGGCGCAAAGGGGCTTGCCGCAGCCTGACGGTTCCTACCGCCTGCCACCCGAAGAAGCGGTTGACCCGCTCCAGGATTACTCCGGAGAGATGCTGAATCTCGAGCGCTACCGGCCCTTCGACGCGAAGGACCAGCCGGCCCGGCTCCGGCAGCTGGCCTTGGCGCGCAGCCAACCACTGAATTTTTTCAGGCTGCGAGTGGTCTGCGATCTCGGACCCTACGATCTCGGTCCAGCGGGTGACCAGTTCGGCCGAGGCAAATCCCCGCTTGGCAAAAGCGTCGCCCAGCGTCTTGTGCAGAAGCGCCGAGAGAGGTCGCGGCTGCGATGTGCGGGGCTTGTTCATGCGCTTGCGACTCTGTCATGGAGCGGTGATCAGGCTAGCAGTGCAGATGGCGCAAGAAAAGAAAAGTCGAATCCATAAAACACAACGCCGGGATAGCGGGCACTCGCAAACCTGCCCCGAATCGCGTTCCCCCGGCGCGGCGCTCCTGTCCTGGTACGACCGCCATCGCCGCACTCTGCCCTGGCGCGCACAGCCCGGCGAACGGGCGGACCCCTATCGCGTATGGCTCTCCGAGATCATGCTGCAGCAGACGACGGTGAAGGCCGTTGCACCCTATTTCCTTCGTTTTGTTACGCGCTGGCCAACCGTGGGCGCACTCGCCGCAGCACCCCTCGACGAGGTGCTGCGGCTCTGGGCGGGGCTCGGCTATTATGCGCGGGCGCGCAACCTCCACGCTTGCGCCAAGGCGGTCGTGGAGCGTCATCGCGGAGAATTCCCCTCCGAGGAGCCAGAGCTTGTAGCGCTTCCCGGCATTGGCCCCTACAGCGCCGCAGCGATCGCGGCGATTGCCTTTGGGGCACGAACGGCCGCAATCGACGCCAACGGAGAACGGGTGCTCGCCCGTCTCTTTGCCATCGAGGCGGAACTGCCCGCGGCCAAGCCGCGGATTCGCAGCCTTGCCGAGGGGCTGCTCCCGCCGACACGCGCCGGCGATTTCGCCCAGGCGCTGATGGACCTCGGCGCGTCTATCTGCACGCCCAAAAACCCGAGCTGCGTGCTGTGCCCATGGATGCGGGATTGCTTGGCGCGGCGGCGCGGCGATCCGCAGACGTTTCCGCGCAAGATGCCCAAACCGCACGGTCACCTTCGCCGCGGTGCGGCCTTCGTTCTCATGCGCGCCGACAATGCAATTCTCTTGCGCAGACGCCCGCCACGCGGACTGCTCGGCGGCATGGCCGAAGTGCCGACGACCGAATGGACGCAGAACTTCGACGAGCGCACGGCCTTGGCTGCTTCGCCACGGCCGCAAGGTGCGAGGCCCCGGTGGCGCCGCTTACCGGGAGCCGTCGCGCACGTGTTCACGCATTTTCCGCTGCGGCTCACGGTCTACGTGGCTGCCGTTGGATCCAGCACCGTGCCGGCCCCTGAGGGGACGCGCTGGGTCGCGCTGTCCGCCCTTGCCGATGAAGCGCTTTCCACGCTCATGCGCAAAGTCATTGCGCACGCGTTTTCCCAATGCCCTCCGCTCTGATGGCTGCGCGCAAGGTATCGATGCAGACGAGCCCTGCTGGTGTCTCCAGATGCCAGAATGTCCAGCCGTTGCAGGCATCCAGCCCCTGCGCCAGGGCGCCGATACGATGGATCGAGCCGACCGCTTCCCCAATGGCAATGGCGCCGTCGGCGCGCACCAGTGCGCTGACCTTGCGCTTGGCGTCGCGCAGGCGCGTACCTGGCACGATCATTCCCCGTTCGATCAGGGCCGCGAACGGCACGCGCGGGGCCTCGCGTGCCGTCATGAAAGGCGCAATGGTAGCTGCAGCTAGCGGCTCGATTGCTGCAATCCGTTTTTCGGCGGCGGCAGCGTAGGACCTTTCGCGCTCCACGCCGATGAACCCCCGTCCAAGCCGCTTGGCGACTGCGCCCGTCGTCCCGGTACCGCAGAAGGGATCCAGAATCACGTCTCCAGGACGCGAGGATGCAAGAATCACCCGCGCGAGCAGCGCCTCCGGCTTTTGCGTCGGGTGCAATTTCCTTCCCGCGCCGTCCTTGAGTCTTTCCTCCCCGGTGCACAATGCAAATGTCCAATCCGAGCGCATCTGCACGTCGTCGTTGCCCGCCTTGAGCGCTTCGTAATTGAAGGTATAGCCCTTGCTTTCGGGCTCGCGCGCTGCCCAGATCAAGGTCTCATGTGCGTTCGTGAAGCGCCGCCCGCGGAAGTTCGGCATGGGATTCGTTTTGCGCCATATGACGTCGTTGAGAATCCAAAATCCCAGATCCTGCAGGAGCGAGGCGACGCGAAAGATGTTGTGGTAGGAGCCGATCACCCACAGCGTGGCGCTGCGCTTCATCACGCGTCGGCAGGCGATCAACCAGGCCCGGGTGAACTCGTCGTACGCCGCAAAGCTCGCGAATCGATCCCATTCGTCATCGACGGCATCGACTCGCGAATCATCGGGGCGTCGTAAATCGCCCTGCAGTTGCAGGTTATAAGGCGGGTCGGCGAAGACGAGATCGATGCTCTCGGCTGGCAGCTTTGCCATCTCGGCAACGCAGTTGCCGAGCATGATGCTAACAGATGGCGCGAAACTGAAGCGGGGCGTCCGAACGGACGCCCCGCGACGCGACACAACCATGACTCAGGCTTCTGACTCAGGCGACGCGGCCGGTGACGCGGGACCTACAACCGACACCGACGCACTATGGGCGCCTAAGGTAAAAATCGGCTTAACCGCCTGCGTGCCGCCTCTGGGAAGAATGGCCCAGCCACCATTATATTGAGCGCGGCAATTATATTGAGCGCGGCATGTAAGCCTGCGTGTCTATGCGAAAGCCGCGCGACGGAAACATCGCCGTATCCCAGGAGGAAAAGCCCATGCGCTTGGACGATTTGCCGGAAAGCGGCAACATAGAGGATCGGCGCGGCGAAACGGGCTACGGCGGGGGAGGCGGGTTCGGCCTTCCCATCGGCGGCGGCGGACTCGGCATCGGCACGGTCGTGGTGCTGGGGCTCATCGGCTGGGCGCTCGGCATCGATCCAAGCCTCCTGATCGGCGGTGCCGAGATCCTGTCCGGGCCCGGCCAGCATCAGACGCAGACCCCTCCGAGCGCGCGCCGCACCACCAAACCGCAGGATGAGACGGGACGCTTCGTCGATCGGGTTTTGGGGAGCACGGAGGCGCGCTGGAAGGACATCTTCGCGCAGGACGGCAAAACCTACCGGCCGCCGGTGCTCGTGCTCTACCGCGGCGCAACCGACGCGAAATGCGGACGCATGGCCCAATCCGCCATGGGTCCGTTCTACTGCCCGGAAGATCGCAAAGTTTATCTGGACACCTCGTTTTTCAACGAGATCGCCAGGCGTTTTCGCGGATGTGAGGTCGGCAGCAAGTCATGCGAATTCGCGCAGGCCTACGTGATCGCCCACGAAGTCGGTCATCACGTGCAGAACCTGCTTGGTATTCTGCCGAAGGCGCAACACGCGCAGCGTGTTGCCAGCACCAAGGCGGAAGCAAATCACATCCAGGTCCAGGTCGAGCTGCAGGCCGACTGCCTCGCGGGCGTCTGGGCCAATCGTCAGAACGAATATCTCAAGAGCCAGGGCAAGCCGCCGTTCATCGAGCAGGGCGATGTCGAGGCGGCCTTGCGCACCGCCGCCGCCATCGGTGACGACACCCTGCAGCGGCGCTCGCAAGGTTATGTTGTTCCCGACAGCTTCACTCATGGCAGCGCCGAGCAGCGCCAGCGCTGGTTCAACATGGGCTTTCGCTCGGGTGCGGTGCAAAGCTGCAATACCTTCGCCTCCGCGCAGCTGTGACGGCATGCCCGGCATCGATCCCGGCAGGGAGTTCATTCCCCTCAAGATCGCGGTGCTCACCGTTTCGGATACACGCGCGATGGCCGATGATAAATCCGGCGCGACCCTGGCCGAGCGCATCGGGAAGGCGGGCCACGAACTTACCGAACGTGCGATCGTGGCCGATGACGTCGAGCAGATACGCGCGCGCGTAAAGACGTGGATCGCTGATCCCGCGATCGACGTGATCATAACAACCGGCGGTACGGGCTTCACCGGACGCGACGTCACGCCTGAGGCCCTTGAGCCTTTGTTTGAGAAGCGCATGGATGCCTTCTCCATGCTCTTCCTCATGGTAAGCCACGGCAAGATCGGCACGTCCGCCGTCCAGACGCGGGCCACGGCGGGTGTGGCAGGGGCGACTTACATCTTCTGCCTGCCCGGCTCCCCCGGCGCATGCAAGGACGCGTGGGACGCTATCCTCGTGCATCAGCTCGATTACCGGTATCGCCCCTGCAACTTCGTCGAGATCATGCCCCGGCTCGACGAGCACTTGCGCCGTCCCAAAGCCAAAGGTGCAACCGTATAGGCTTGGCCCTTCGTTGGGCGACGCATTGCGTCGCGCGGTGGTCGTAGGGGCAAGGCGGGGCGTCGCCCTACGAGGAAGAGGCCGCTTGCATCGTCCGGAGTGAGTGCCTACGTTCTTGTTTTGTTCGGAAGAGGTTTCGGAGCATGCGTTCCACTGCAGCACGTTGGTCCATCCCAGACAGACCCGGCTCGTCCGACTCGCCAAGCGCGGCCGCGCGGTTGGCGGCGCAACGAGCGCGTCCTGCCGCTGTCGATCTCAAGGCTCCGGCGGATGCCAATGTGGCGATCGAGCGCGAACGCCGGAGGGGGCGCGGCGCACAGTCCAACGCCTCGGGCCGTTACGAGCCGCTCGCTCGCACCGCGTTCGATGACGGCTGGCAGAGCTTCGAGGAGCTGCCGCCGTTCAAGACCACCGTGACGATCGATTCGTCGCGGAAGATCATCACTCGCAACACCTCGCCCGATATCTCATTCGACCGCTCCATCAACCCCTACCGCGGTTGCGAGCACGGCTGCATCTATTGCTTTGCGAGGCCTACACACGCTTACCTCGGACTCTCGCCCGGCCTTGATTTCGAGACGAAGCTGTTCGCCAAGCCGGATGCGCCGAAGCTCCTGGAACGGGAGCTCGCGGCAGCAGACTACGTCCCGCGCACGATCGCGATCGGCACCAATACCGATCCGTACCAGCCGATAGAGCGGGATCATCAGGTAATGCGCCGTATTCTGGAAGTGCTGGACCGTTACGGCCATCCTGTCGGCATCGTGACCAAATCGGCGCTGATCCTGCGGGACCTCGATCTCCTCGCGCGCATGGCGCAACGCAACCTGGTGAAGGTCGCACTCTCGGTGACGACCCTCGATGGCAAGCTCGCACGGACCATGGAGCCGCGCGCGTCGCCGCCTCAGCGACGCTTGGATACGCTACGCCAGCTAACAGCAGCGGGCGTGCCTGCATCTGTCATGGTGGCACCGGTGATCCCTGCGCTGAACGATTCGGAGATCGAGCGCATCCTGGATTCGGCTGCGGCAGTAGGGGTCAAGGAAGCAGGTTACGTCCTTCTGCGGCTTCCCTTGGAAGTGCGCGACCTCTTTCGGGAATGGCTGATGGCCAATTTTCCCGATCGCTACCGCCACGTGTTCAAGCTCATTCGCGAGACCCGGGGCGGCAAGGATTACGACTCGAATTGGGGAAAGCGCATGACCGGCGGCGGGCCAGTGGCCTGGATGATTGGCCGGCGTTTTGAGCTTGCCTGCGAGAAGCTGGGCCTCAATCAAGCCCGTACCGCTCTCACCACCCAGCACTTCCAGCGGCCTCGTCGGGAGACGGAGCAACTGAGCTTGTTTTAGCGCGGCTCAGATCCTCCCAACATGAGCGCAGCACCAGCGGGAGGTTTGCTCCGAATCTCGCTTCCGCTCGGTCCCGGGGAGGCCCGCGTCCACAGGCGCCTAATTGCACGATTGACTCGGCGGCGATGGCAGGCACCATCGTGGGGTGAGTCGCGAACAAGCTCAACATGTCAGGCCGGTCGAGCTCAAGTTGCCGCTGGGAGAGGATGCAATTCGTCCGACCTTCCGGCGCGAGCGGGCCGCGCTTAAGCGGGGCATTTGGCCAATCGCGGGATGCGATGAAGCGGGTAGGGGACCATTGGCCGGGCCTGTGGTTGCGGCGGCGGTCATCCTAGATCCCAAGCGCGTGCCGCGCGGCCTTGACGATTCGAAGAAGCTCGATCCCGAAACGCGCGAAAAGCTTCACCTCAAGATCTGCGCGAGCGCAGAGGTTGCGGTGGCCTGCGCGCCGCCTTGGCGTATTGACCGCGACAATATCTTGCGTGCCTCTCTGTGGGCGCTTGCCCGCGCTGTTGCCGCATTGCCGGTGAAGCCGCAGCTCGTATTCGTGGATGGCCGCGACCGGATCGATGTCAATTGCGATTGCCAAGCCGTCATAAGCGGTGATGCAATCATCGCCTCGATTGCAGCTGCTTCGATCGTGGCGAAGGTGACCCGCGACCGCCTGATGACGCGATTGGGCCTGCATTATCCCGGCTATGGCTTTGAGCATCACAAGGGCTACAGCGTGCCGGAACATTTCGCTGCGCTCGTGCGACTAGGACCCACCATTCACCACCGTCGCTCGTTTGCTCCCGTGGCAGCCGCCTATGGCGATCCCGTGGGCGAGCGTCCGGAGAGCGCGCTCGGGGAAACGGCGGTGTTGCCGCTGTAGGGGCCGCAATCTTATCCGTGCCGGTTGCGCCGTCCCCTGCGGTATGGTCGCTTATCGAAGCGAAGCGACCCCGGCTCATCTTCCTTTCACCGCATAAACTCATCCTATAAACCCGCAGCTTTTTGCGCTCACCCTCCACCGTCCCACCCTGATGCTCTACGTCTCTGTTCTCATTGAACTGTTGCGCTCACGCCCGGCGGCGGCAGTCTGGCTGGCAGCTCTCGCCCAAGGTCTGTTGTGGACGATTGTCCCGAGCCTGTTCTACGCCGGCCCGCCGGGCGACCTGCCAATGGTGCTCGCGATCGGGCACGAATTCCAGCTCGGGTCGTATCTCGGTCCACCCCTTGCTTTTTGGCTCGCCGAGCTCGCGTTTGATCTGGCAGGGCACAGTCTCTTCGGCGTGTACCTGCTTTCACAGGCCTGCATTGTTGTTACCTATTGGGCCGTCTTCCTGCTGGGAAGATCGATCGTGGGGGCGCAACATGCTGCGCTGGCAGTTCTGCTGATGGTGGGCGTTGCCGCTTTCACGGTGCCGACGCCCGATTTCGGTCCGTTCGTGCTCGCCATGCCGCTCTGGGCCATCATCCTCCTGCATTATTGGCGGGCGGTTGGGGAGGGCAAGCGGGCATTCTGGTTGCCACTCGCGATCGAGATTGGGCTCCTCCTGATGACGAGCTATATCGGGGTCATCCTGCTCGCATTGCTCGTGCTGTTCACGCTGGTGAACAAGCAGGCGCGTGAGGCGCTCAAGTCATATGATCCATTGATCGCGGCGTGCGTCGCCGTTCTGGTCGCCGCCCCGCATCTCATATGGATAGCTGACGGGGGTGGGGGAATCTTCCACATGCCGGTCGGGCTGCGCACGCCTTCGGCCATGGTGGGCAGCCTGCTGAGCTGGGGGCGGCAGATCGGGCTCATCTTTGCTGCGCATGCCGGGCTCATTGTGCTGATGGCATTGGTTGCGGGCTGGCCCTGGCCGCGGGGGGAGCCGGCCCCCGTCATCGTTCGCCAGAGGGTGCATCCGTTCGCGCGGCAATTTGTGTTTTTTTTCGCGCTCGCCCCGGCACTCGCCGGCTCGCTGCTGGCCATTATCATTGGTATACCGGGATGGATCGCAGGCGTTGCTCCCCTGGTCATTCTCTCCGGCCTGGCTGCCGTGATGATTGCAGGCGATGACATCGCCCTGGTGCGCCAGCACATCCTGATCGCCGCCTGGTTTGGCCTCCTCCTCGTGCCGCCGATCATGGCAGCGGGCGCAACGGCAGTAATGCCCTGGCTCGGCGTCGACCTGCGCGTGGGCCAGCCGGCGCAGGCCATGGCGCGGTTCTTTTATGAAAGCTTCCAACGCCGCACCGGCTCGCCGCTGCACATCGTGGGTGGCGACACGCGCACCGCGGCGCTTATTGCTCTTGGCGGCCCCGGCCGTCCTGACCTCTTCATCAATGCCGCGCCGCAGCATTCGCCCTGGGTCACGATGGATGCGATCAAGAGCAGAGGCGCCATGATGGTATGGCCGACCACGGACACTGGCGGGACGCCTCCCGGATGGCTCAAACAGCAGTTCCCGGAGCTGGTAGCCGAGGTCCCGCGCGTCTTCGAGCGCCGGGTGCAGGGGCGGCTCCCGCTACTTCGTATCGGGTGGGCTGTCATCAGGCCACGCGCGCCGGAGACCGAAACGCCAACGGAAAACAAATGACTGGCCGCCTCAGCGAAACGTATGTTCAACGGTGCGGCGAACTTGCGATTGAGGGGCTCCGATGACCGATGTTGCAAAGCCTGAGGAAAGGTCGATTGTTGATCGTTATTTCCGGTTGACTGAAAACGGCACCGACATCCACACCGAGCTCATTGCCGGCCTGACGACTTTTCTGACCATGGTCTACATCGTGTTCGTGAACCCGCAGATTCTCGGGAATGCGGGCATGGACAAAGGTGCTGTATTCGTCGCGACCTGCATAGCCGCCGCAGTATCGACGTTGGTAATGGC
>DATBYX010000347.1:0-4061 GCA_036513475.1 Xanthobacteraceae bacterium
AACACTCAGAACCGCGACACGAGTGCCCTTCAGCTCAAATTAGACGAGTTGATCCGAGTGAGCGAAAGTGCCCGCAACAAACTCCTGACGCTTGAAGATTTGACCGAAGCGGAACTTGAGCAAATGAAAGAGAGCTTTGCCCGCATTGCGGACCGAGGCGGAATAGGTAAGGGGGTAATTCGTGAGGTTGAAGCCGATCTGGAGCAGGCCGAGGAAGGAATTGGAAAGGCAAAAGATAAGCTCGCTGCCTCACGCAATTAATCTGCTGGACCACACCATGTTCCGCGTATCCCCGCAAGCCATCCTGACGCCTGACTTTTCAGAAAAGCTGCTACACGCGCGCGCGACGAGTGCTGGTGCGGAAATTATTATTTTGCCGACGTACGGACAAAGCAGCGCGCGGCGCCGTTAATATATCATGAACAGTCAAAAGAATTGGCCCCGCAATCGGCTTTTACTGGCTCTGCCATCCTCCGATTTCCAGCAGCTCATGCCGGAGCTTGAACAAATACGCTGCGAACGCGAACAGATCTTGATGGATGCGGATAGTTCGCTCGATCAGGTATACTTCCCCGACAGTGGTGTGGTCTCGGCCGTGGCGGTTTATGCGGACGGCACCATCATTGAGATGGCAACGATCGGCAGGGAGGGTTGCACCGCTGTGCAAGCCGTTCTCGGCGCCGAGAGTTCCTCTATCCGGCTTCTCGTCCAGCTTCCTGGGGGCGCAGCGAAGATGTCGCGCGCGGCATTCACTCAAGCCATGGGGTCGATGCCGTCCTTTCGAAATCTCATGTACGCCTACGTCCAAGCCTTTTTCGAGCAAGTCCTGGTGTCAGTGGCGTGCAACGGGGCGCACAGCCTTAAGCAGCGGCTAGCGCGTTGGCTGCTCACGATGCGTGACCGCAGTGACGACGACGCTCTACAGATCACTCAGAACCTGCTCGCCGAAATGCTGGGTGTCCACAGGCCATCCATCACGAATATTGCTCGGGAGTTGGAACGTGCCGGTTTGATTGCGCGCGGCCGGCAGCAAGTCACGATACTTAATCGGCTGGGCCTCGTGGCGGCATCTTGCGAATGTTATCAGTTAGTCCGGACACGCATTGCTTCTCACCTTCCCAAGTCATACGCATAAAAAAGCGAACCGCCATCGGATCGGTAATGTACATTACCGACATATCGCCTCAACGACGGCACAATCAGGCTGGTAGGGAGCTGGGATTGAGGAAACACCCGTGGGCGGAAGACGAGGCGGGGCGATAATTTCTCGCCTGAACTACGGCGTCCTATGATCGGCACCGAGCAGCAACGACACAGTTTGGTAGAGGCGATCGTGGACACCGTCCGCGAGCCTCTTATCGTGCTCGACGATGCGTTACGCGTTGTTGTTGCAAGTCGATCTTTCTACGGCACATTCAATGTGACCCCAGAAGAAACCGAGGGTCATCTGCTCTATGAGCTGGGCAACGGCCAATGGGACATTCCGGCGTTGCGTACACTCCTAGAGGACATCATCCCGCACCACACGACGGTCGAGAAGTATGAGGTCGAGCGCGTCTTTCCGACGATCGGCCAGCGGTCGATGCTACTGAATGCTCGCAAGGTATTCTATGAGGGCAGCGGCAGTACAAGCCTGCTGCTGGCGATCGAAGATGTCACCGAGCGCCGTGCCCTGGAGCACGAAAAGGACGAGTTGTTGCGGCAGAAAGAGCTTCTGCTCCAGGAAATGAATCATCGGGTCAACAATAGCCTTCAAGTCATTGCCAGCATCCTGCTGCTCAAGGCCCAGACCGTCCAGTCAGAAGAGACCCGCCAGCACCTTCGAGAGGCGCATGAACGGGTCATGGCGGTCGCGACAGTTCAAGAACAGCTGCATCCGTCGCCGTTCGGATTGCAGATCGAAGTGAGGACATACTTGACAAGGCTGTGTGAGAGCTTGACCGCATCGATGATATTGGATAGCCAGCCCGTCTCTCTGAGGGTCGATGCAAGTGAAGGCGAAACGACGTCCGAGCACGCCGTCAGTATGGGCCTCATTGCGACCGAGCTTGTGATTAATGCGCTGAAACACGCATTTCCAGGCGGGGCTAAGGGCACAATCGTCGTCAGCTTCGCGTCGAGCGCGAGCGCTTGGCGTCTCTCTGTCGCGGATGATGGCGTGGGGATTAGCAGCCGCTTGCCCGACGCACCGGCGAGAAGCGGCCTCGGCACGAGCATCGTGGAGGCGCTGACGCGGCAGCTTGGCGGTCGGCTCACAACATCCGCAGCATCACCCGGCACGACTGTTTCAGTCACCGTTCCCCGAGCGGCTTGATGTCTTAGCCGGCAACAGCGTCGAGGGCGACTTCAATGGCTTTAACGAGTTCGGCTTTCCAGAACGGTTTCTTTAGGATCACAGCTTCCGGCCTGTGCGCGCGAACCATATCGGCGTCCCCACTGATGAACACGTACGCAAGCGACCCAGCGCGCAGAATTTCGTCGACGGCGGAAATACCGCTTCCCCGACCCAGGCCCGCATCGACGATCATCAGGTCTGGCCGATAGCGGATGGCGGCACTCACGGCGTCGGCTTCGGTAGCTGCTATCGCGCAGACCTTGTGGCCCATTCCTGCGAGCAGTTCGCTTAGGAGCAGGCCGATTAAGGCGTCGTCCTCGACGACGAGCACTCGGAGTGCCTTCATCGGCTTAGCTGTGCACACTCCCGGTTGGGACGCAACACGCATCCTCAAACGCCAATTAGCGACACCCCCGACGGCCTATGTCAAAATCGCGCAAGCCCTTTACGGAAAAGCCGGCCCCGTACAAAAATCAAGCCTTTCGCGCCAAATCTACTCCGCTGATCTGATTGCGCTTTTTGTTGCATATGGTCAGCGCCGCTGGAGCCGCGAAGGTGTTCCGGGAAGGTAACGAGTGGGGCGCAGCTTCGCCGGTTGCTCGCTCTGGCTCGCCGCCGGCGCTTTATGCTCGGCTTAGGCGTCGGCGACCGCGAGGCGCGCGCCGATTGTCAGTGCGGCAAGCTGATAGACCGCATCGCGGCCAGTGCGCCAGTCCGAAAGCTCCTCTTCGTCGAGGCGCTCAGGCATACGCGGGTGCCATTCGCCGGGTACCGGCCGGATCACCGCGCCGGCGTCGAGCTGGCTACAATCGACGCGCATCGTGCAGCGGAAGCGGCGACCGACCTCGAATGTCGACTCGATGACGGTGCCTCGCAGCTCATCCCCCATGGTGCATTTTCGGGAAGCGCTGCATTGTAGCACTGCCGAGCTGGACCCAAGACTGTGCGTCGTCGCAATAAATCTCCATCGTGGGCTTCAGCCAGGACGCGTCGTTTAATGTTCCTGCTGGGATAATGGTTATGCCCGGGAGCGCCGCTGGCTCAATTACGACCGTTGACCCGCAATCTGGACAAAACCGGTTGACGACCTGCTGTCCGCTATCCCCCATCCTTGTGTAGATCTTCGGCGAACCCTGTATCGATACTGCCGGTCGCGGCACCGCGATAACGACCCTGAACGCGGTGCCGGACTGTTTCTGGCAGGTTTTACAGTGGCAGACGGCGGAAAAGATTGGCTCGGCATTAGCCTCATAACGCAGCTCGCCGCAAAGACAACCGCCGGTGATATCGAGCATCTCGCCCTCTTGCACAAAACATCGCGGAGATTAAGCCAATATTCCCCCGATTCCAGGTGGGTTTAAGATCAGGATCGCTCTTTTGGGCTTCCTCGGCAACGGCAATCGCGTAGCGCGGACGATGATGACGGGTGCTCGCCGTCGACCGGCTTCGCCCAGGAGAGTACCGAGCCGCGTTGCTTGCGCTTTGGCGCGGTCGGCGCGTTTGCCCCTCATCCGCCGCTCGAAACCCTGGAGCTCACCGACTCCTTGCCGGAGCGGCGCGGGAATTCTTCGGAACCCGCATGCTCAAACCGAAAGGCAAGCCGCTCGCGACCGGGATAGTCTGCTGCAGATCGGCAACTAATTATTGTTCGGTAGTTGTCCGCGCTCGAGCCCTTTTGGCTTCTCTCTTCCGCGTCCGCAGCGTGATGAACAGTCACAATTAACCT
>DATBYX010000348.1:0-2335 GCA_036513475.1 Xanthobacteraceae bacterium
CATCACGAGCGAGACGTCCGAGCCGCGCGCGGCATGCACCAGATTGGTGACAAGCGTCTCCGGCACGCACGGCTGCACGTGGAAGCCGTCGAGACGCACCAGCACAAGATCGGCCTTCAACCCGGGAGCTATCGCGCCTGCCGTAATCCCGAGTGCCGCCGCCCCGCGGGCCGTCGCCATGTCGAGCACGCGCGCGGAAGGCAGCACTGTCGGATCTCCCGTAACGCCCTTGTGCAGCAGGGAGGCGAATTTCATGACATCGAACATGTCGAGACGGTTGTTGGCCTTGGCGCCGTCGGTGGCGAGCGTCACGTTCACGCCGCGGCGGCAAAGATCGGACACGGGCGCAATCCCGGATCCGAGCTTGAGGTTGGCATGCGGGCAATGCGCCACATGCGCGCCGGCCGCGGCGATCAGCGCGCGATCCTCCTCGGAGAGCCAGACGCAGTGTGCAAGGAGCGTGCGCTTGCTCAGGGCGGCGAGCGCATGGAGCTGGGCCACGGGCGTTCGCCCTACCCGCGACACCGTGCGGTCAACCGAGGCCCGCGTCTCCGCGCAATGCAGGTGCAGGCCGGTGTGGTGCCTGCGGGCAAGCTCGCCCGCGGCGCGGATGCAGTCGTCGCTGCAGCTCTCCAGATCGTGCGCGCCCACCCACCGCTGCACGCGGCCATCCCGCTCGCCGGTCTCGAGCAGCCTGGCATTGTCACGCAGGCTCGGCGCAAACGGCTTGGTATCTGCAACATACGGAACGACAACCGCGCGGATGCCGATCTCGTGCGCCGCCGCCATCGCCGGCTCGGGGCGCAGGCACATATCGACAATGGTCGTCGTGCCCGAGAGCAGTGCTTCGGCATAGGTGGCAAGAGCTCCGATATAGGCCTGCTCGTGGGTGAGCCGCGCCTGCTCCTTCTCGATCACTGCCAGCCAGTGTTCCAGCGGCAGGCCCTCGGCGCTGCCACGCGTAAGGCTCGAATGGGAATGGGCGTGCGTATTCACAAAGCCGGGGAGCAACGCTGCACCAACGCCCTCGATCACGCGCTGGTCCGCACGCGGCTCGGGGGTCCCTCGGCCAACTGCCGCAATGGTTGTGTCCTCGACGGCGACCCAGCCCTCGAACGGCGTTTCTCCCAGCGGCGGCACCACGAGCACGTCACGGAAGATGCAGGATTGCGCAGTCATCGCATCTCCTCGATCCGCTCGCCGCGCGTCGCCAGACGTTCGAGATAACCGAACAGGATGAACGAGCCGATGCCGAGCACCGCCAGCACCACGATGGAGACGAACAAAAGGTCGGTACGCAGCTGCGTCGCCGAGGTGATCACGAGATAGCCGAGCCCGGTGTCCGAGCTGTAGAACTCCGCGACCACGGCGCCGACCAGCGCGAGCGATGCGGCGATCTTGAAGCTCGCAAAAATGAACGGCAGCGCGCTGGGAAGCTGCACCTTGAGCAGGATTTCCCAGCGCGTCGCATTGATGGAGCGCATGAACTCGATGATGCGCCGGTCGGTCGCCTTCAGTCCGCGCGTCGTGTTGGTGACGATGGGGAAGAACGAGATGATGGCGCAGATCATGATCTTGGGCGCGATGCCGAAGCCGAACCAGATCGTAAGCAGCGGAATGACGGCGATGATGGGAATGGCATTCGACACGATGACATACGGAAACACGCCGCGCTCGAGAAAGCGCGAATGCACGATTCCGGCCGAGAGCGCAATCCCGAGCACGGCGGAGATGGCGAAGCCGGCCATCGCCTCGAGCACCGTGAAGCCGGTGTGATACCACAGCGTCGGGGTCTTGAAGAATCGCGCGACGACATCGCTCGGCGCCGGCAACAGCCAGGGCGGAATATCGAGCCCCTTGACCGCGAGCTCCCAGGCGCCGAGCCCGGCTGCAAGAATGAGCACGGGCGGCAGCACCTCGTCCCGCAATTTCTTCATGACCGCCCATTGCATGCGAATGGTCTCCAAGTCGTTCGGCGCCTTGCCCTGTAGGGGCGGGTTTCAAACCCGCCCCTACGCATCAGCAGGGTGGGCCCTGTAGGGCGGGTTTCAAACCCGCCCTACATTCGAGCCCTTCCGTAGGGGCGACGCATTGCGTCGCCCTCTTGCCGCGTCGAGCATGCCGAAGGGGCGAGGCAATGCCTCGCCCCTACGAACGACGAGACTTTTGGGCGGCGAGTATACAAGCGCGGATTCGCTTTGGTATATCTCACCGCATGCGCTGGCTGTTTGCACCGTGATGCCCGGGCTCGTTCCGCGCATCCACGTCTTTTTTGTCGCAGTCAAGATATGACCACCACGCAAGTGCAACGCGATAACTTGGCAACCGACGCCTC
>DATBYX010000349.1:0-2262 GCA_036513475.1 Xanthobacteraceae bacterium
CCGAGCATAAGGGCTATGGGATTTCCGCAAAGATCATCAGCCGTATGTTGAATTCGGAGCAGCTGCCGCGACTTGTTCGGGCGAAAATCATGGAATACGCCCAAGAAAAAGCGGCCGGTCTTTACGGTGGGACGCAGACGCACAGGTTTGTCGCTGCGCTAAGCTCGAACGGGACGGACATCTGGCCAAGACTCGCGGCCTAATCCGGAAGAAAGGCAACGCAGCGGCAGAAAATTAGCTTAGATCTTTCTGCTCGACGTGCTGAAGCCTACATCACTGGTGGCGATTTTTTCATCAGCCCCTGGTCCTCGTATTAAAACCACGCCGGAAGAGATGGGCATGAGTGCAGACTTCGAAAAAATGGCATCGGAAGCGAAGTTGGCGCACGAGTTGAGAATGGCGTTCAAGTCGCAACAACAAGCGGATCGAAAGCAGGCGCGGTTACGGTTGCTCGATGATGCTGTGGCGGCACTTACATCCGATGTAATCCCCCTCCTCGAACAGGCCATCGTGGCATTTAGCCGGCACGGTATTAGCGCGAAGATGACGCGGGATTTCGCTATCAAGGAATGTATGGAAAAAGACCCCTCGATCACGTTCAAGTGTCTTGGTCGAGTCGATGGAGCGCAATTTGAGGGCCCCGCAGCATGCTTCAGTTCCGATGGAGCCGTTATCACGGTGGGCGTGGCCAAGAAGGAAAACTGCGGAGCGGCGGAAAAACTTGGATCAGCGCCACGTGGTGAGAGCGAGGACCTGGTCGCGCACGGCATCCAGAGGACCCTGAATGGATTGTTTGCGGAGATGGAGCACGAGCCAGACGGCCTAACCGCGAGATCAGAACTCGGCGACAACACGGGTTTCGCACCAACGCGGCGGCTGCGCGCAGCCACATAGCCCGATTTCTGGCTCGCTATTGTCGGGCAAAGACGGAGCGCAGCTAATTGACCCGACCATACACGTCGTCGAGCCGCACGATGTCGTCCTCTCCCACATAGCTTCCGACCTGGACTTCGATCAGTTCGAGCGGAATCTTTCCCGGGTTGGCAAGCCGATGCACGCTGCCGATCGGGATATAGATCGATTCGTTCTCGTGCACGGCGCGGACTTGATCGTGCACCGTGACCTCCGCGGTTCCTTGCACCACCACCCAGTGCTCTGAGCGGTGAAAGTGCTTCTGCAGCGACAACGTGCTGCCCGGTTTCACCACGATGCGCTTGACCCGGTAGCGGGCGGCGAGGTCCACGTCCTGATAGTAGCCCCATGGTCGATACATGCGGCGATGCTCCACGGCCGCGCGATGGTTCTGCAGCTTGAGCTGCTCGACCAGCGCCTTGACTTCCTCGGCTTTGTCGCGCGCGGCGACCAGGACCGCATCGGGCGTGGAAATGACGATCGCATCCTCAAGGCCAACCACCGTGGTGAGGATGGACTCTTCCGAGCGCACCAGGCTGTTGCGGGTATGCAAGAGCACAACCGGGCCGTCGCTGGCGTTGCCGGCAGCATCGTGATCAAGCAGGTCCCACACCGCACTCCAGCTGCCGATATCCGACCAGCCGAAATCGGCGGGGACGACGACGGCGCGGCTCGTGCGCTCCATGACCGCATAATCGATTGATTTCTTCGGCGCGCGGGCGAAGGGCTCAGGCGCCAGGCGCAAGAAGTCGAGGTCGCGTGTGGCGGCTGCAACCGATGCCTTGGCGGCCTCCGCGATGCCCGGCTCGAATGCCTCGAGCTCGCGGCACATGGTGGCGGCATGAAACAAAAAATTGCCGCTGTTCCAGAGGTAGGCGTCGGCCACGTATTGCGCGGCGGTCTGGGCATCCGGCTTCTCCACGAACGCCGCGACTTCCCGCACACCCGCCCCGTTGAGCTGCTTGCCGGGACGGATATAGCCATAGTTGGTCGCCGGATGCGTGGGGCGGATGCCAAAGGTCACGATCAGCCCCTCGGCGGCGGTTTTGGCCGCGGCCCTACAAACACCGCTAAATTCTTCCACGTCCCGGATAACGTGATCGGCGGCGAGCACCAGGACGAGCGCTCCCGCGTGACGTTGGGACGCAAGCAGGGCGGCCACCGCAACCGCCGGGCCGGAATCGCGGCGCATGGGCTCGAGCACGATATCCGCGCTCATCCCGCACTCGCGCAGCTGCTCGGCTACGACAAAGCGAAAATCGGAATGGGTAATGACGATGGGGCGGCCGAACAATTCTGCATCGGAGATGCGCCGCATTACCTGCTGGAAGGTCGAGCCCTGCCCCACCA
>DATBYX010000350.1:0-3560 GCA_036513475.1 Xanthobacteraceae bacterium
TGCGACGCCGGCAAGCGCATCGGTTCCGAGCTTGCCGACGAAATAGGTCTCGATGAGCCCCACCGAGGCCTGCACCACCATGACCAGCACATTCGGCGCCGCAAGCCGCAACAGCGTCGGAGTGATCGGCGCCTCGATGAGCTGCCGCGTGCGCCGGTCGAATTGTGGCGACGCTGCTTGCGGCGCAGCCTCATCCTGCGGGAATGTCGCATCCTTCGGGAAAGTCTTGCCACCACCTATCGCATTCAGCGCCATGACGAATTTCCCGACTGCGCCCACTTGACCATGAGAGTATATGCGCATATTGTAGGTGCACATACTCTTTTGTCAAGCGCTGATGGAGGCCCAATGACACCCGATACCCGAACCAGGACCCAAGACTGCATTTGCCTGGCGGTTCGCCAGGCGGCGCGGCACGTGACCCAATCCTATGACCAGTTCCTGGCGCCCGCGGGATTGCGCACCACGCAGTTCTCCATTCTCGCGAAGCTGAAACGAAACGGGCCGATGACGATCAACGCCCTTGCCGCCGAGCTCGTGATGGACCGAACGACGCTTGGGCGCAACATCCTTCCTCTGGAGCGCGACGGCTTGATCAGCATCGAGCCGCTGGCATCCGACCGTCGCAGCAAGGCGCTGCATCTGACCAAAGCCGGCGACAAACGCTTGGAGGCGGCACGGACAGGATGGGTCAAGGCGCAAGCGCGCTTTGAATCATCCTTCGGCGGCAAACGGACTTCCGAGTTGCGCGAGCTGTTGCACGCTGTCGTCGCGAGCGAGCTCAGCCCGCCTTCGAGGGACTGACGTGACAATCGATGTCTTGCCTGATGCGCGTGCCTCGGTTGAAGGACTGCATGTCTTGTGCGGAGAAACGGTCGCCGTTCGGCCGGCGCGTCCGCAGGATAGCGGCATGATTGGCGCGTATATACGTGCCCTCTCTTTCGCTTCGCGCCGCAATCGGTTTCTCGGCTCGGTGAATGAGATGTCGGCAAACGAGCTCTACCGGATGACGCATGGGGACGATGTCGCTCGTCCGGCTCTGATCGTGGAGACGGTCGTTGGGGGTGCTCGCGTCATGATCGGCGAAGCGCGCTATGCGCTCATGCCCGACGGGTTAAGCTGCGAATTCGCGCTCTCGGTGGCCGAGGCCTGGCGCCACAAGGGTATAGGGACGCTATTGATCGGCATTATCGAAGATCGGGCCAAGGCTCTGGGCGTGCGTTATCTCGTCGGCGATGTCTTCCGCTCAAACGAAGCGATGATGGCCCTGGCCCGCAACGCTGGATTTGCCGTTACGCGACCCGTATTGGACGACAGATTGGTCAGGATCACAAAGGCTGTTTCCGTTCTGGACGGCGCTCAGGCTCGGAACGAGGTTCTCTCGCAGGCCTGGTCGATCGCAGCCTGACGGAGCAAAGCCGGGAGGCGGCCGACTTCTCGGGCGTTGGCTTCCTGCCAGGCCGTCATTTGCATGCTCGCCCATGAGCGCATAATTCAGGTCGATCGCGTGTGCCCACGACGGCAGGAGCCAACGCTGTGCGAAACCGGAATTTGTCCAGACGCGATGTGCTCAAGACGTCTGCGGGGGCGGCCGTTGGCACCGTTTTTCCAGCCCCGCTCAAAGCCGCTGCGCCGGAAGCGACCGCGGTCAGCCCGGCCCTGATTGAGGCCGCGCGAAAGGAGCGGACGGTCGCGTTCTACACTGCGATGGAGACCCCCGTCGCGGAGACCCTCGCCAAGACCTTCGAAGCCAGGTACCCCGGCATTGCGGTGCATGTGAAACGGTCGGGAGCCGAGCGCGTTTTTCAGCGTATTGGCAAGGAAGAGGAGATCCGGATCCACGAAGTGGATGTCGTCTGCAGCACCGACGCAGGCCATTTCGTCCGTTGGAAGCGCGAAGGCTTGCTTGCACCCTACCTGCCCGAGGATGTAGCGAAAAATCTGCCCTCCGAGCAGATCGATCCGGAAGGTACCTATGCAACGGCCTTCGCTCTGCTCAGCCCGATCGGCTACAATACCAATTTGATCAAGCCCGAGGATGCGCCCAAGAGCTTCGCTGACCTGCTCGATGCCAAGTGGAAGGGCAAGATCGTCAAGGCCAACCCGGGATACAGCGGCACGATCCTCACCGCGACCTTTGAGCTCGCGCGCGAGCTCGGCTGGTCCTATTTCGAGAATCTCGCCCGACAAGAGGTTATGAATGTACAGTCGGCGTCCGATCCGCCGAAAAGGCTCGCGCTTGGCGAGCGTGCAGTACAAGCCGATGGTTCCGAGCCCGACGTGCTGCTGTTGAAAGAGCAGGGTGCTCCGGTGGAGGCCGTGTACGCTATGGAGGGTACTCCGCTGATCACTGCTCCGAGCGGTATCTTCCGGAGCGCGCCCAATCCCAATGCGGCGCGCTTGTTTCAGAGTTTCCTGTTCAGCATCGAGGCGCAGCAGTTGCTGGTCGATGCCTCGGCTCTATGCTCATTCCACGCAATGACGAAGGAAAAGCCCGGACGGCGGTCGCTGTCCCACATCAAACTGATGAGAAGCGATCCCGCCGCGATGGAAGCGCAACGAGAGGACATCAAGGCGCGTTACAGCAGGATCTTCGGGGTGTGATCGAGTTGGATCACTGCTTTGTCAGAACTTTGCCGTAAGTTTGCTCAAGGCCGCGCGCAATGCATTCATCGCCACGCTCGCTCATGGCGAAGAATGGCGCAAGACGAGTCAAAACGCAGCAAGGCGGTTCAAGCCAATTCGGGAAGAGCCAATAGCTCAAGCCTGTCCAAGCCTCGAGAGCCGGGTTGCGGCTCGACACGGGGCGACACGAAGTGGACACAAGGAGAATGAGCATGTTGAGCAAAATAACGCTGGCGTTCGCGCTCGCAGTCGCGTTCTTGGCTACTCTGCCGCTTTCCGTCGGCAGCTCGCTTGCGCAGGCCACCGTCCCGCAGGGCGCGTGCACGACGAGCTACTACGGGACAGGCCCGTGCTAATCCGAGCGTGAGCAGCTCCAGCGAGATTCTGGGAAGACCGCCCTCAGGCAGTCTTTCTATTTGACTCTCTCGAACCCACCCGCTCGGGTGTGCAAGCGGTTGCAGCAACGAGAAAAAATTTGCAGCAACATGGATCAAGCGGATGCGCCGATTGATCATAACTCCTGGAGGAAAAGATAAAGGCGCGGCCCCTACCGCCCGAAAAAACGAGAACAGGAGACGATGATCATGCTTACGATCTTCTGGACGGCGTATACTCCGTTTGTTTTGCTCTTATTGTCTCTGATCGGCTCTTTCATGATGGACAAGATGCGCAGGCTCTCTGCGCAGCTTTCGTTTGCGCCAGCGCGAGGGCGGCAGGGGTTTCCGCGGGATAAGAAGTAGCAGCGGAAGCTTAGGCACGATCATGCCCGCTCGATCATGCCCGCTCGGGCGTCGCGGCGAAAACAGGTGCTTCCATGCGATCGAAGCCGCTTTCGCAATAGATCCCTTGCCCAATCACGCCGTCATCCTCCTGCGGCACGCAATATTGGACCAAGTGCCGCCGGCCGGCGTCCGTTCCCGCTCCTGGTGGGCGTG
>DATBYX010000351.1:0-6081 GCA_036513475.1 Xanthobacteraceae bacterium
TCAGCGCTTGAGGAGGAAGCTGTCCAGGATGCTCCAGGGGAGCTTGTAGTTCACGCCGACGCGCACGATGTGATCGTCGAGCGTCACGTGCTGGTTGCTCGCGAACGCGGGGTTCGGAGCCGGGGTGAAATAAGACTTATCCTGTAACCCGACATAGAGGTACTCGACCTTGGCGGACCAGTCCGGCGTGAGCCTCATCTCAACCCCGCCGCCTACGGTCCAGCCCCAATGCCAATGTTTTTCTGAAAGCTGTCCTGGCGGACCGGTAAAATTGTTTTCCACCCTCGCCAAAGCAGCGCCCGCGGTGGCATAAACCATCCAGTTCTGCTGTGCATAACCAAAGCGGCCGCGATAAGTCGAGAGCCACGGCTCTTTCACCTCATTGGTGAAGCCGGCGTTGGGCGGCAAATCCAAGGCAGTCCCGCGCTTGCTGGTGATGGAAGTATCGCCCTCGTAGCCATAGACGGCCGCGCCGCTCTGGAAATTGAACCCGGACGTGATTCCGACGATCCCGCCGTGCAGATCAAAATGCGGGGTCTGGTCGCCCGTGAAGTCGTTATGGACTCCCGCAGTCCCCCACGCTCCGCCTCCCGATATGCCGATATACGAACCGGTCCAGTTGGTGACGACGTGAGGAGGCCGATAGATCGGAGCAACACCGAGGTCGGCAGCAAGCGCCGGGGCGTGTATCGATGACGCAAGCGCAAACCCCAGCGCAGCCGCGCTGACGCAGAGGTATTGTGAGGTCGTGCGATGCGTTCTCATTTGGGTTGAGGCTACGCCACAAGGAGATACGCGTCCATTACCATTGAGCCGACCTGCCGGTGATTTCGGCGAGGTGTGTCCTTGAGAGCACACACCCTTATTCCCGGCGCTTTTTCAGCCAGTCTTCCAGGTACTTATGGGCGAGAGCTCGCTCGCTTTCGTTGGCCTGGCCGAGCGCGGCGCTGTACATCTCGGTGATCCATTCTTCTTCCGGACCCGCGCCGTCTTTCGCCATGATCAGCCAGAACAGCCCAAGGGCTGCTTGGCGCGAAATCCCGTCCCCCTTGGACAACATCTCGCCGAGCAACGCCTGCGCCCGGTGATCTCCCTTGTCGGCTGCGAGGTTAAGCCAGCGTGCGGCCTGAATGGCGTCCTTGTGGGCTCCGCCTTTACCGAGGAGATAAAGCCGTCCCAGTTGGTACTGAGCCTCCGGATCGGCAAAATAGGAGGCGGCGTAGCGGAACATCTCCCGCGCACGATGCGGATCAGCCTCCAACCGATCGGGGATACCATCCAGATAGTACTGACCCAGGGTGACAAACGCGTTTGAGACGTAGCGAACATTTGGGGTGCCCACGCTGTCGTCCCCGTAGATCATCGTGAGGCGCCGGAAATACTCATAGGCGCGTGCCCTGTCGAGGGAGACCCCATCGCCATCCGCGTACATGCGGCCAAGCTTCCAGATTGCGCCCGCTACCCCTTGATCCGCTGCGTATTCCAGCTCGGCCAACGCTTGGTGCGTCTTGCCTTGACGCAAGGCCTGCGTCCCCGACCGGAACGCTTCGAGAGGTGTAGCCGGCGCAGCGCGCCGCGTCGGGATGGTGATGGGCGCAATCGGGACGGCCGCAAGCGGCGTTGCGCTCCCCAGCGGGTTGGCACCGGGGTTGAAATCAGAGCCGGGGCCCTGCAGCGGGACGGCTACGGTCGCGCCTTCGGGTGTGCGCGTGCCATCGAAACTCACGGCAGGCGAGAGCCCCACGGCCAAGGCCAGCAACCCAAGGCTCACAATGAGATTAGACGGCCGCATAACACATCACCTCGGCGGCACCGTCCACTTGACCGATGCAGAAAGCACGGGTCGCTCCAGAGCGCCCGCCTGTGACCAGGGCGACCTTCCTACCCGTGCTCTGTCCGTAAAGAGCTACGGCGGTCGCCAGCATTTCTCGCATCCCGGGACCGCCTTGCGGCCCTTCGTAATGGATTACGAGCACTTCGCCTTCCCTGTACTTCTTGTTCTTGACCGCCGCGAAGCACGCTTCCTCCCCGTCAAAGCAGCGCGCCGAGCCGATAAATTGCAAGTCCGCCAACCCGGCAACCTTTGCTGTCGCGCCATGCGGCGCGAGGTCGCCCTTGAGCCCGACGACACCGCTGGTGGCGGAGAGCGGCTTGTCGACGGGGTGGACCACGGATTGGTCCTTGTTCCGCTTCACCCGCTTGAGGTTCTCGGCAACGACACGCCCCGTACCGTGGTCGAGCAGCGTCCTCATCAGGAGCGGAACGCCACCAGCTTCCAACAGGTCTTTGGCAACATAACGGCCGGTGGATTTCAAATCCGCAATACACCATGTCCTTTTGATGATTTCGGCTGGCCGGTCCCGCCCGTCGGTGACGTGCCGGCTGGGAAGCTTCGCCTGCAGATTGAGCTTGGCGTCCATGTGAGCGCGTCCCGGCGAATCTCAATTCAAACTACGAAACCCGTGTTCCGGTCTTGATCTCACGGGAGCGTATGGCCAAATCGCGGCGCGGCCCGGCCGGATTCTTGTCTAGGTACCAATGTTTTAGCTCTGTTGCAGGACGGCCACACGGTTAACGAATGGTTAACGTAAAAGGTCACAGTCGAGCCGATACTGCGGATCGAAGCCGAACTCGGCGCGGGCTTTTTCGATGGCGACTACGCCATCGTCCTCGGCAATATTGTAGATGCCGGGCTGGCCACGCGTGACGGCGAGGACTGCTGCGTGTGCCGCCGCATCGACATGCACCGCAGGCTTGCGCTCGGGAGCGGAGGACCAAGTCCCCGGTCCGTAGAGGAGCCCATAGCGCAGTACGATTCCTACAATTCCCTCCCCTTGCAGGACCTGCTGCTCCATGTCAGCCGCACCCTTCACCGTGACTGCCCGAATCGGATCGGCCAGATTGAGCGGATCGGTTTCGGGGTGCGGTTCGCGGCCGGGCGCATAGGCGAAGGCGATGCTCGGAACGATGAACCGGCGTGCTGACGCTGCACGCGCGGCCGCAAGAAGATTGCGCGTGCCCTCGATCCGGATGCGCGCATTCGCGGGATAGGAGGCCGATATGCGGACTTGGTCGAGCTGTTGCGGCAGATCCGTGAGCTGGTGAATGATCACTTCGGGCCGTGCCGAAGATACGGAGTCGATGACGGCTTGCCGATCGAAGACATCGAGCACGGCGGGGGTGATCCCGGCACCCGCAAGCTCGTTTGCTTTTTCGGCGGAACGCGTCGTGCCGGTGACCGCATGGCCGGCGCGAACGAGAAGCGGGACAAGACGGCGACCGATCGCGCCGGCAGCGCCGGCCAGAAATACACGCATGGCGGAATTGCTAATGCCCTCCTTCGCCGCCGTCGAGAGGATTTGATCTTCATGCCGCTCGGGCGCCGGTTCTTCGCGCGCAGCGTGCATGTCGTCGCGCCCGAGCTCATTGGCGCGACCCTTCTGGTCGATGGCGTCGGAGGTACCATCGTCGAGGTGGAGGCCTATCACCACACCGATCCAGCCGCGCACTCCTATCGCGGCCGCACCGAGCGCAATGCGGTGATGTTCGGTCCGCCCGGCTATGCCTATGTCTACCGCTCCTACGGCATTCACTGGTGTCTCAACTTCGTGTGCGAGCGGGAAGGCTCAGCCAGCGCCGTGCTCATCCGTGCGATCGAGCCGGTCTACGGGATTGCGGCCATGCGCCGCCGCCGCAAGCTTTCGGAAGCGCGGCTGCTGTGCTCGGGGCCGGGGCGGATGTGCCAAGCTCTCGGAATCACGGGCGCGCACAATGGACTGGCGCTGAATCAGCCCCCGTTCGAGCTGCGCGGGGCAAAAGCAGAGTTCGAGATCGCAATCGGGCCGCGCATCGGGATCACCAAAGCAGCGGATGTTCCCTGGCGCTATGGGCAGAAAGGTTCGCGATTCCTGAGCAGGGCTTTCAAATGACTTCCATCTCAGTGTTGCCGGGGACAGCTCATAGCGCAGAAGGCCGCGCAGCGGAGAAGCGAATTCCCGGGGCCACGAGCAACAGCGGCAGCGTGCTGATGGCGATCGGCAGAAACGCAAACCGCGCGTCTCCCGTAAGATCCCAGCTCATGCCGCTCAGCACCGAAACAAAAAGACCCTCGCTGTAGCTGATGGTGAACATCGCAGCCGACATGCGGGCCACGTCCGACGGCGCGGTCAAGAGCGGCGGGAGGGCAAAGCCGAGCGTGAGCACCACGGCACAGAGCGCTCCAATTCCAGCGGCAAAGACGATGGTCCATGCGCCTGCCGTCGTTGCGATCCCAGCGAGACACAGCAGCATGAGCGCTCCGGAGAGCACGAAAGGCAACGCGCGCCGCTCAAACCGGGTGGAGATCGCAAGCAGCACCAGCGATGCGGGCAGCTGGCCAAAGTTGAGCGCCGTGAGCGCACCGCCAATGAGGTCGGATCGGCCAGCCGCGGCAAGATGCCCAGGAAGGAACGCATTGCTGCAGAAGTAAACGCTGTTGACGCTGCCGAACACGAATCCGAGCTGCCAGATCTGTTTGTTGCGCCAGCTCGCTCGCGATACCGATGATGATGTCGGTACAGGAACGGCCGGTGTGGACGATCGCGGCGCCAGCACAATGAACACGGCCGCGATCAAAAAGATCGGAAGGCTCCAGACCGCAAGGGCGGCACGCCAGGAACCATTCACGATCGGCAGGACGAGCGGAATCGTGAGCATCACGGCAATGACTTCGCCTACGAGCAGGCCGTTGGTGAAAACCGCGGTGGCGAAGGTCACGCGCTGCGGCAGCCATTGCCGAACAAGCGGCGGCAGCGACGGCTGCATGATGGCTATCCCCGTGCTCATCACAACCGTGGCGGCGTACAGGACCCAGACGTTGAGCATCGCGCCGCGCAGCGCGGAGGCGATTCCAGTGACGATCAGGCCGGCGATGAGCGTGCGCAGCGCACCGAACCGGCCGATGAGCGCCGATCCCGGCAGCGCGGCCGCGCCAAAGAGAACCGCCGGGAGCCCGGAGAGTATGCCGATCTCCGTGCCCGACAGCTGCAAATCCCGCTGTATCATCGGGATGAGGGGTGGAATCGCCAGAAGAGTGAGCCGCAGCGCCACGCCCGCGAGCCATAACAGGCAAAGCTCCGTCATGCGCGGGCTTGACCCGCGCATCCATCTTCCTCGAAAAAAGAGTCTGATGAAAGGGCAATTGCCGCCTTAACTCCGGAGCACGCAATAAGAGCAATAAGAGAAGAGATGCCCGCGCTCATCGAGTCACTTCCTCGTAAAGATCCTTCCAATCGGGATTGATCGAGAGAATGAGATCGATTTTCCATTCGCGCGGCCAATGCTTGATGTTCTTTTCCCGTTGAATTGCAGCAGCAGCGGTGTCGTGGCGCTCGTAGTAGTAAACCAGCATCTTCACTCCGTAGCGCTTGGTGAAACCGAGCACGAGGCCTTCCCGGTGCTCGAACACCCGGCGGATCAGGTTGTTGGTAACACCGACGTAGAGAGTGCCGCCGCGACGGCTTGCAAGAATGTAAATCCAAAATCCCATTTGCTGCCCAACGATTCTGGCTTCATTCGCGGAGTGATCACCGCCGTCATTCCCGTCTCCGGACTTGATCGGGAGATTGATCCTCAATCCATCTGCTTCATCAAGACTCTTCGTTCGAAGAAGATGGATGCGCGGGTCAAGCCCGCGCATGACGACTACTGACGCACGCTCAGGCGGCTCCCCTGAGCCGCTCCAGCGCCTCCATGATCTTGGAGCGGCGCGCAGTGGCTTCCTCGCGCTTCTCACGCTCGCCTTCGACTACCTCCTCGGGCGCGCGCCGGAGGAAATCGCCGTTGGCAAGCTTGGCATCGATGCGGGCGATGTCGGTGTCCACCCGCGCCATTTCCTTTTCGAGCCGCGCATTTTCGGCTGCGAGGTCGATCACCCCGGCAAGCGGCAGAGCCGCGATTTCGCCTCGAACGATGAGCTGCACCGCTCCTTGCGGCGCCGTAGTTCCGAGCGAAATCTGCGAAATCCGCGCAAGCCGCTGGATGGTCTCGCCCCAGCGCTGCGCCCGTGCCTGCGTCGTTGCCGACGTCGTGACCAGAACCAGC
>DATBYX010000352.1:0-2617 GCA_036513475.1 Xanthobacteraceae bacterium
ACACCAACCGCGTCCTGCAGGGTTTCCGGCGGGATGGGTTGATCACGCTTGAACGGCAACGGCTGATCCTGCGGGACATCGAGCGGCTGCAGGCGATTTCCGGCCTCACCCCGGATTACCTGAAGCTGAGCAGCACGCCACCCGAGGTGTTGCGCTATTTCGACGACCTGGAGCGCGACCGTGCGGCACCTCCCCCGCCTGGGGAGGCCTAGTGTCCTGGTTCCGAAGTCCCACGGTTTGAATAAGAGCCTGTCATTGCGAGGAGCCCATAGGGCGACGCGGCAATCTCCAACCACGTCGCTGCGTTGTCGACGAGATTGCTTCGCTGCGCTCGCAATGACGACCTCCTTTCGGATCCGAAGAACTTCGTGCTCACCACACTAGGAGCAATTGTCATACGGTACCCGCGTTATAGCCTATTCTCTTCATGCTCAACTTTTGGGCTGGATCGAGGGCGACATGGCAAGCGACGAAAAGCGGGCACAAAACCCGCTTGTGGCGAAGCTGCTGCAATTTACACCGCTGTCGGATGAGGACATCCGCGTGCTCGAGGCGCTGTGTTCGAGTGAGAAACGCTTCAAGGGTGGCGTGGACATCTTGGCCGAAGGCGACGCGATGCGCTCGACTTTCATTATCACCCACGGGATGGCCTGCTGTTACCGCCTCCTGTCGGACGGCCGGCGACAGGTCCTGAGCTTTTTCATCCCCGGCGATTTCTTCGGCTTGCACGCCTTCCTGCTCGGGTCGATAGACCACTTCATCGGCACGGTCGGCCCGACAAGGCTCGCCGAAATCGATCGGGATACGGTAATCGAGATGGTCACGCACCATCCTCGGATCCGCGCCGCCTTATGGTGGAGCGCGAGGCAAGAGGATGCGATGCTGCGCGAGCGAATTGTGGCACTCGGCCGCCGCAGCGCGCGCGGGCGTGTCGCCTACCTCCTGTGTGAGCTCGTTTGGCGGCAGCGGGCCACCGGTGTGAATGAAGTAATCGGGCTGCCGTTAACCCAAATCGACTTGGCCGACGCGCTCGGTCTGACCCCTGTATACGTCAATCGCATTCTGCAGACATTCCGACGCGAGCAACTGATTACACTGCAGCAGCACCAGCTCACTCTGCTGGATGTCGAGAAGCTGCAGACAATTTCCGGAGTTACTCCGGATTATCTTCAGCTCGGCACCATCTCACCCGACATCATAGACTATTTCGACCCTCTCGGACGCCGCCCCGGGGGCTCGATCAGCCATCCAACGCCGAAGAGCGCTGTGTTGACGCGCTTTTGCGCCCATAGCGCATTGACGGCCAGCGTCGGGACCGTGGTCAGTCCTTCAATGCGAAGCTCTCCGCAATAGATTTGACGAGCTCTGCGGCAATGTAAGCTTCGCCGGCGGGATTGCCATCCGCCATTTCGCGGGTCAGCTCGGCGACCGTCTCGATCGCCTCGATCGCCTTTGCCTTCGAGAGCACGCCTTCCTCGACGAGGACATGAAGGATACTCTCGCACAACATCAGTGCGACTCTACCTTGCGGATCGCGGGGTGTCACAGTTTCCATCTTTTACCAACAGGCAACTTTTCCATGCTTGAAAACTGGGCCCTTGTCCATTCTTCATCTATACGACCTTAGGAAAACCGACCTGCGGAGAGGACTAATCTTCTAAAACTTTGGTTGGATCCGACCACCCGTTTGCACCTCGTGATCTCAGTCGAAGGTCGCGCTGCCTCGATGCGCGTTCGGACAATGGTCAGTCCTTCAATGCAAAGCTCTTCGCGATCGCTTCAACAAGTTCAGTCGCGGAGGCGGAGCGGGAGGCCAACCTGATTTGCGCGCACTCTCGATCTCAAGATGCGCCTGCGGCGGCCCGAGGCCTGGCTCGACCGATCTCACCCCCGCCAGTGCCGCCAGTGGCCAGGGCCCCACACCCAACCGCCGCCGTGCCGGACCCAGCTTCCGGGCACCCATACCGCGTGAGCATAAGGAGGCACGACATATACGCCTGGCACCCAGACATACTGGAAGCCGTTCCAGCTCCAGTAGCCCGGCTGCCAGACATAGCCGGGGGCAGGTGGGGCAGGCGCCACCTCGACCACGGGCGCGGGCGGGGCAAGGCCGACGACGACACCGACGCGGGCGAAGCCGGGAACGGGCGCGAGCGTCAGAGCCGCCGCGCAGACTAAGGGGAGGATCGCTCGTGGGATCATGGAACGGTTCCTGGGAAAGGCCTGGCTTCTGCCGAGTAACTACCTACCGATCGGGGTGGGTTTGCTGCCTTGATGGCCGTCAAGAATTTCCGCTTTTTGCGCAACCTCAACGCGGCCGCGATCTCATGCTCTCTGCGGTCTTTGGCCGATGCGGACGCCGATCCCGGGCACTTGCATCAGCCGGGGTGATATGATCGGTTCACCTCGACCGCGCGTCGCAGGCCATCATCCGAGCAAATGGCTTTCGCGAATGCCGTCAAACATAAACTGGACGGCGAGTGCCGCGAGCAGGATCCCGGATATCCGCGCGATCACATTCGTGCCGACCACGCCGAGCAGACGCCCCAGCGGCTCCACCAGCACCAGCGCGGTCCAGGTCAGCGCCAACGCAAGCAGCAATGCGAGAAAGAAGACG
>DATBYX010000353.1:0-12463 GCA_036513475.1 Xanthobacteraceae bacterium
ATCGATGACATGCTGCTTAAACCTGCGGCCGAGATCGGTCACGTCCGCGCGCTTGAGGTAGTGCTCGTAAAACTTGAACGGGTCAACAAATTACTCAACGCGGCAAGAGCACGACGAAATAACATTCTCGAACAGATCGAAGCACACAAAGCCGGCCTCGGACAGCGCTTGCGCCGAATCTCGGACAAGATCATCGCGACCGAGTCGGCCGCCGTCGCGGCCCAACCCAAGCAAGTTGCAGAGCCGCTCGTCCCACCTGGCGAGCAACAGCAATGATCTCCCGGGCTAGGGCAGAAGCCAGCCGTAGCAATGGCCGAAAGAGCCGCGGACCTCGTACGGCAGCTGGCAGATCTTGCGCCAGCCACAACGCTCTGCGCCATGGGCTGGCTGCGCTTACGTACAAACCCGCGGCTTTCGCTGAAGTCGAGCGCATAGCCAAGGCCATCTGCAATGGCAATACCGACCCGCTTCTGTTTGATCAGGCTTTGGTCATTGCTGAGAACGAAATGGTGCGCCGTTGTGTGCGCGTCGAAGCCATCGCCCTTATTGAACGTCTGCGAGATATTACCGTAAACCCGCTCTCAAGAGATAACAGCCTGACGCGAGCTAAAGCCCGATTTGGTCAAGCCAGACTTCGATACAAGCAGCTTGTCCGAGCTAAGGCGAAGAAAATTGCCACAACCACCGGCAAAGAGAAAAATTCGCTGCAGGAACAGGAGAGCAAGGCAGCTCAATCCCAAGCCACAAGAATGCAAAAGCCGATCAGATCACGAGATGAGTTCGAGGCCCTGCGCCTTGCCATGCCGGACCTCGACCGGCTGGCGCGCTACGAGCGGCGGGCGTGGTCACGCCAAAAGCGAGCGCTTCGTGAGTTCATAGAGATCAAGTCAAGGCGCGAGAGCTAGAAAGGCCGCTCGTAACCCTCTCGAAGGCGGCAACGCGCTCCGTATGAAGCGCTCACCCTGCTGCGAATTTATCTCGGCATGGAATGGGTCGAACCGCGATACCGCTCCCGCGGTGTATTGTTCCTGCGACACATAACTACTACCCCTGACTGTAAAACGTAGAACTTGCAATCTTTTCTGAGATTTTGGCAGAACGAACCCAACCGGAGCGATTTCTGTAAGCCGTCCGGCAACTTGGTCCCAAATCCGTGGATAAGCACGTCCCTTATTTAGGCGCGCCCTGGCATAGCTCCGCGCCTGCAAAAAACCGCGCGCTGTGCCCACGCGCAGGAACGCAGCATCAATGGCGACCCGGTCGGAGCTTTTGCCCACGCGGAAAGCCCAACACGTGGGCAGCGCGCCGGGCACTTCTGAGAAGGCGTCACGAGGTTTGTCGCGCACGCAGCAGGCCTGCATAAGCCACAGCCCAGGACCAGCGTTAGTGTAGAGGAAGCGTTCTGGAAGTCACTGAAAGAGATCGCCGGGTCTCAAAGCACGAGCCTTTCGGACCTGGTCACCAAAATCGATGGCAAGCGAGAGTACGGGAATCTTTCGTCAGCCATTCGGCTGTTCGTTTTAAAGGTCTATCGCGAGCAGCTCGAACTTCAAGATGTGAGGCAAAAGGCCATACAGCGGGCGATAGATACCTTTCATGCCGGGTACAGTTGAGAGCGTGACGCGGGGTCAGCCTGAGGCGACCCATTGGCCAACACCGTGCGAATTGGATCACACTGAGAGCAGCCGGCGTTGCACATCGATGTCGCCGGCGAGATCGGTCATCGGGCCGGTCCACTGGATCTGGCCTTTTTCGAGCACATAGACCCGGTCGCAGACGATCTCGGCAAAGTGAATGTTCTGCTCGGAAAGCAGGACCGAGAGCCCCTCCTTTTTCAGCTCGATGATGGTGTCGGCCATCTCCTCCACGATCACCGGCGCCACGCCCTCCGATGGCTCATCGAGGAGGACGAGGAGCGGGTTGCCCATCAGCGTGCGCGCCACGGTCAACATCTGCTGCTCGCCGCCGCTCATGTTCGCGCCCCGCCGGTTCGGCATGGTGGCGAGATTGGGAAAGACCTTGAACAGTCGCTCCGGCGTCCATGCGGCAACGGCTTGGCCGTCGTGACCTAGCCGCGGCGGCTGGCGCCCGATGTCGAGATTCTCCAGCACCGTGAGATCAGAAAAGATGCGGCGGTCCTCCGGGACGTAGCCTACGCCGCGGCGGGCGATCTCGAAGGGCTTGAGCCGCGAGATATCCTCGCCGAGGAAGCGAATTGTGCCGCTGCGCTGCGCGATGAGTCCCATCAGCGCTCGCAGGGTCGTTGTCTTGCCGGCACCGTTGCGCCCCATCAGTGCGACCACCTCGCCGGAAGCAACCTCGAACGAGAGGTCGAACAGGATCTGCGCGGCGCCATACCAGGCCCGCAAGCCCTCCACTGCCAGCATTGGCTCGGTCACGGACGCGCCCCGCCGCGCGCCGCGCGGCGCAGTCCGGTGCCGAGGTATACCTGCTGCACCTTGCGATTATCGCGGATCGCTGCGGCGTTGCCCTCGGCGATGAGCGCGCCGCCCGCGAGCACCAGGATGCGGTCGGCATAGGCGAACACCACGTCCATGGAGTGCTCGGTAAAAAGCACCGAGATCTGCTTCTCCACGACCAGGCGTTTCACCAGCGCGATGAGATCGTCGCGCTCGCGCGATGCCATCCCGGCAGTGGGCTCGTCCATGAGCAGGAGGCGCGGATCGTTGGCAAGCGCGACCGCAAGCTCGACGCGCTTGACGTCGCCGTAGGCGAGCTCCTTGCAGGCCCGGCCGGCCGCATCTGCCATCCCGACGCGCGCGAGCAATGCGAGCGCCTCGGAGTGGCATCGGTGGCGCAGGGCCTTGCCAAAGCGGTAGGTCTCGCCGTGATGGCTCGCCAGTGCGAGCTGAATGTTTTCGGCCGCCGTCATGGATCCGAACGTCGCCGCGACCTGGAAGGTGCGTCCCACTCCCAGCCTCCAGATTTCGCGCGGCCGCAGTCCGACGAGGCTGCGATCGGAAAACCGCACTTCCCCGCGATCAGGCGTCAATTGACCGTTGATGATGTTGAAGCAGGTCGACTTGCCCGCCCCGTTCGGCCCGATCAGCGCCAGGAACTCGCCCTCGGCGATATCGAAGCTGACATTGTTTATTGCATGTACCCCGCCGAATGCCTTGGAGAGATTGCGCACGCAGAGAATGCTCATGCGAGCTTGCCTTTGCGCGCAAACCAGTTGGCGAGCGCGCCCACGATGCCGCCGGGAAATGCCAGCACCAGGAGAAGGATTACGAGGCCAAGGAGCCCGCGCCAGAAAGGCGTCTGGCGCATGATCGTGTCCTGCAGCCACGTAAAGATAGCTGCGCCCACGATCGGGCCGCTCAACGTCTGGAGGCCGCCGAGCAGCACCATGACCATGCCGTCGAGCGAGCGCGAGACCCAGGCGAGATCGGGCGAGATGGTGCCTTTGGCGAACGCAAACAGCGCTCCGGCCGCGCCGCCGAACGTTCCCGCGATGGCAAAGCCGATCCAATGCACGCGCTTGACGTCGATGCCGATCGCCTCCGCCCTCAGCGGCGAGTCCCGCCCCGCGCGCATTGCGTAGCCGAACGGAGCAAACAGGAACCGGCGCAGCAAGAGCACTCCTGCGACCGCGAAGGCAAGTGTCAGCAGATAGAAAGCGGAGCGGCTGTCGAATGGCGGGCGCGGCCAGATGCCGAGGATGCCGTTGGAGCCGCCGGTGACGCCCTCCCATTGGTACAGGATCGACCAGACGATCTGGGCAAAGGCGAGCGTCAACATCGCGAGATAGACGCCGGACAGCCGCACCGCAAACCAGCCGAACAGAAGCGCTCCCGCTGCCGCCGCAACGAGGCCGCCCAGGAGCGCGGCCGCCATCGAGCCCGTCAGGAATTTCACGACCAGCCCTGCGCCATACGCGCCGAGACCGAAATAAGCGGCATGGCCGAAGGACGCCATGCCTCCGGGCCCCATGATGAAATGCAGCGAGGTGGCAAACAGGATCGCAATCAGGATGTCGATGGCGAGCACCACCGTGTAGGGCGAGAGCGCGGCGGCGAGCGGCAGGATGAGAAGGCCAAGGAGCGTCGCTCCGCCAACGAGCTTGACCGGCAAATTCGCCGGCCGGATCGGATCTTCGATCTCGGCGGGATTGCGCACTGCGCCCTGCGGGCGTCCAAGGAGTCCATAGGGCCGCACGATCAGCACGATCGCCATGACCAGGAATTCCGCCACCAAGGTGAGTTTGGAGAAATTCATGGTAAATGCGCCGACATTCACCACGCCGATGCCAATGCAGAGCGCCTTCACCTCCGCAATGATGAGCGCGGCCAGGAAAGCGCCGCCGATCGAGCCCATGCCGCCGACCACCACGACGACGAACGCGTCGCCGATCACGGTGAGGTCAAGCCCGAGATTGGCCGGCTCGCGCGCGACCTGCAGCGCTCCGCCCAGGCCCGCGAGCAGGGAGCCGAGCGCGAACACCACGGTGAACAGCATCGCCTGATTGACGCCCAGCGCGCCGACCATCTCGCGATCCTGGGTGGCTGCCCGGATCAGCCGGCCGAAGCGCGTCCTTGCGACCATCAGATAAAGGAGCAGCAGGACAAGCGGGCCTATCCCAATGAGAAACAGATCGTAGCTCGGGAACCTGCGTCCGAGGATTGCGATCGAGCCGCGCAAGCCCGGCGCGCGCGGTCCCAGCAGGTCCTCCGGTCCCCACAGATATTGCGTCACGTCGTTGATGACGAGAACGAGCGCGAAGGTGGCAAGCAGCTGAAACAGCTCCGGTGCCTGATAAACACGGCGCAGCAATACTATCTCGGTCGCTGCCCCCAGCGCTCCCACGATCAGCGCCGCGCCAACGATGCCGCCCCAGAACCCGAGCGCTGCGCCCAGCGTGGTTGCGAAGGTATAGGCGAGATACAGGCCCACCATGTAGAAAGAACCGTGGGCGATGTTGATGATGCGCGTGACGCCGAAAATGAGCGAGAGCCCCGCGCCCACCAAGAACAGGCTCGACGCGGTAGCGAGCCCGTTGAGCGCCTGGAACAGAACCGCTTCAAGGCTCATCTGGTGGAGGGGGAGGAGCCGCTGCGATGGGCGCCGCCATGGGGCGCGTGCGTCCCGGATGCGGCGCAGCGCGAGTGCACGCACGAGTGCTTTTACTATCGCGCCAGTTGGCGTGCACGAAGCGGTGCGCCGCTGATCCGGGACCGCCAGAAGCTCCGAGTTGTTTGGCGACTGAGCTTTGTGCGATCCCGGGTCTGCAGCGCAGCATGAGCAGCAAAGTTGAGAAACGATGGTAGAGAATCGGGCGTGCGCTGCTGCTCATGCTGCACTGCGCCCGGGACACGCCTCTAAGCTGCCGCGTATGGAGACATGCCCGCCATCGCGATCAAGTGGACTCAATTCATTGCCGCAGTCGGGCGCAGCTTTCGCACTTCCTCATCGCTCGGCTGCACGCTCGCGCCATCGACGTACCGGAAGTCGACCATCGTGCCCTTGCCGCCTTTGAGCGCAGTCTTGCCCACATAGGCGCCCATGGTCGATTGGTGATCGATGGCGCGGAATTCGATCCCGCCGAACGGGGTTCCCAGCTTCAGCCCGCGAAATGCGGGGACCAGCTTCTCGGTGTCGGTGGTGCCCGCCTTGGCAATGCCGGCCGCAAGCGAATGCATGGTGACATAGCCGACGACTGAGCCGAGCCGCGGATAATCGTTCCAACGCTTTTGATAGGCGTCGAGGAATGCCTTGTGCGCGGGCGTCGTGATGGCGTCCCAGGGGTAGCCGGTGACGATCCAGCCCTCCGGCGCCTCGTCCTTGAGCGGATCGAGATATTCGGGCTCTCCGGAAAGGAGGCTCACGACGGTGCGGTCCTTGAACGCGCCGCGGGTCGTGCCTTCGCGCACAAACTTTGCCAGCTCGAGCGCGAACAGCGCGCTGAAAATCGCGTCGGGCTTGGCGTCGTCGATCGCCTGCACCACGGCTCCCGCATCGAGCTTGCCGAGCGGCGTCGCCTGCTCGGTGACGAATTCCACGCCGGGCTGCGCCTTGGTCAACATCTGCTTGAACCAGCTCGAGGCCGATTGACCATACTCAAAATTGGGATAGACGATCGCCCAGCGTTTCTTCTTCGCCGCCAGCGCATCCGGCAGCAGCATAGCGACCTGCATGTAGGTCGAGGCCCGCAGACGGAACGTGTATCTGTTTCCGTCCTGCCAGGTGATCTTGTCGGTCAATGGCTCGGCGGCGAGGAAGAACACCTTCTCCTTGCCCGCGAATTCGGTGACGGCCAGCCCGATGTTGGAGAGAAAGGTGCCGGTGAGGATGCGCGTTCCCTCGCGGGTGACGAGCTCGTTTGCAACGCGCACGGCATCGCCGGGCGTGCCGCCGTCGTCGCGCGAGATCACTTCGAGCTTCTTGCCGAGCACGCCGCCTTTGCCGTTGATCTCATCGACTGCCATCTCCCAACCGCGCTTGTACGGCTCCAGGAACGCGGGCTGCGCCTTGTAGCTATTGAGCTCGCCGATCTTGATGGTGTCCTGCGCGCTGGCGGGCGTGCCGAGGTGGGCGAAAGCCACGACAAGCGCGACCGCGCACGAGAGCTCGAATCTGCCAAACATGTTGATGCTCCAGTTCAGTCGATTTTGCCGATCTTAGCCATGGCCCCGGCGGAATGCCAATGAGGCGCGGCCCGCTCAGCTGCCGAGGATGGCCTTCGCCGCGTTGCCGACCGCCTCGACATCATCGCCCACGTCGAGGAAGGCGACGATGCGGCACGGACAGCCTTCGAGGCCTTCATAGCGCCAGGGGAAGGCGCCGATCAGGGCACGGCGGTTGAGCATGAGCTCGATGTCGCCGCCGAGATTCTCCGCGTGCAGGAGCCCTTCCTGGAACGCCCAGTTATGGAAGGGGAAAACGTCGGACACGACGCGTCGGCCCGACTTCTTGTGGGTGTACTCGAAGGTGCCGAAAAACTCGGCCGGCGTCTTGCCGTGCAGCTTCGTGAACTGGGTGGCGAGATCGGGACGCATGCTGCGGATGGATGTGTTCATGGCGTGGTCGCAGGACCCGGTGTCCATGCCCCACCATTTGATTTTCTTGCCTAGCATCCAGTGCAGGCAGTCGAGGTTGGGGCCGGGGTGATAGCAGAAATATTTCACCAGGTCCTGTTGCGGCCGGCCTTCGTAATGTCGATGCCAGCCGGTGTGCAGGATGAGGATATCGCCCTCGCGGATGTCGGCGCCGGCGCTTTCGATGATCTCGGGCGTGATCACCGCCCAGTCCGACATCTTGCGCGAGATGTCCACCACAACCCCCCGATTCACCAGATAGTCCAATCGGAGCGAGGCCATGTCGCCCTGGCGGTTGTCGGTGGCGTGCATGGCGCCGTCGAAATGGGTGCCGACGTGGAGCGCAGTGTCGATGCGCTGGGCGACGATCATCTGGGTCTGGAGGTTCTGCGCATAATACATCTTGTTGCCGGCATATCCGACCCAGCCCGGCGTATGCACGTTCATCACGTGGCTCATATCGATGATCTTCATCTCTCCACCCTCTCAGGATCCAGGGTGGGTTAGCCGTACAAGTCGGCTGCCGCTAGCCGACTTATACGGTGTAACCCACCGCAATACGCGGACGCATCTGCGAGCGCATCGCGGCGGGTTACGCCAGCGGAGCCGGACGGGGCCGGCTCGCTGGCTAAACTAACCCGCCCTACGCAGCTACGCCGCAGTCGCAGTGGCAGCTGCCGGTTGCTTGTACTGCGTGAGCCGCGGCAGCACCTCCTTTGCGAAAAGCGTGAGATTGTCGACCGTATCCGCGTGCGACATCGGCCCGGCGTGCCCCATCATCAGGAGATTGCCCATCCCTCCGCAATAATCGCAGAACTCGACCAGCTGCGCATAGACCTGATCAGGCGTGCCGCAAAACAAAATTCCGGCTTCGATCAGCTCCGGCACGCTCGCCGTACGCATGTCGATGGCGCGCCCGCTCTTTGTAAAGCTTCGCGGCGGCGTCTCGCCGCGCAGCATCCGCGCATTATCCTCAACCGAAAGGTATCCGGGAGGATTACGGAACGGCGGATAGACGATCGAGCTCGTGCGTGGATAGCTCGCGAGCAGCTCGCCCCGGGAGAGCGCGTCGCGTTCGTTCGAAGCGACCGCGACCAGGCCGAGATAGGCGAACCGGTCTGCGGCCGGCGCCGGATGCCCCTTCGACATGTAGCCCTCGCGATACGCATCAAACAGCGGGCGCGTGTTGTAGCCGGTGCCGAGCGTCGCGATCACGTAACCGCGCTCGCCCAGCACGCGCGCGTTGCTCTTCGTTCCGGTGGTGCTCCAGATCGGGGGATGCGGCTGCTGCCAGGGACGCGGCCAGATGTTCACCTGGCGATAATGGAAATGCTCGCTCTCCCAGTTGAACGGGCCATCGTGCGTGGTCATCGCCTTGAGGATGAAATCGTGCGCTTCCCAGAACCGGTCCATGACACCCACCGGATTCTGGTTGGAGGCGGCGAACTCATATGGCACGCCCTTGATGAAGCCCATATCGAGCCGCCCGCGCGAGATGACATCGATGTTGGAGAGCTCCTCGGCCACCCGCAGCGGGTCGCCGCGGTGCCCGATCGGATACCCGAGGACAAGAAGCCGCGCGCGCTTGGTCTGCCGCGCCAGCACCGAGAGCCCGACGATGACCGTGGACGACATGCAGGTCGCGGTCTGGTGATGCTCATTGAGCATGATGTCGTAGCCCAGCTCGTCCGCGAGCAGCCATTCGTCATAGTACCGGTGCAGCAGATCCGCCGCGATTGCGGGGTCACACTTGCGGTTGGGCAGGTTCACCCGCAGCGATCCGCCGTGGTCCTTCCATGCATCCGGATAGGGCTGCTCGGTGAAGTGATACACTTTCATGGGAGAACGCCTCACATTTTTTCTTTGTAGGGGCGGGTTTCAAACCCGCCCCTACAAGACCAAACGCGTTCCGCTTGCTATCACCTGGCTGCCACGAAGGCGAAGATTTTTTCCGCAAATTCGCTCGCCTGCTCGACGTGCGGGAAATGGCCAGCCCGCTCGATGCGCTCGAAACACGCGCCGGGGATGGCCTCGCAGTAGGCTTTGCCATAGTCCTCGCGCAGCACGCGGTCGTGCATTCCCCAGAGAAACAGCGTAGGGATGCGAATGCGATGCAGCCGGCCCCTGAGCTTGGGGTCATGCATGTAGGGCGACCAGGCGTAACGCGCCGTCGCTTCGCGGTTGCGCGCGGCATGGCGGACCACCGCGTCCGGCATGGCCTTGTAATCGCGCTTGCCCGCATCGGGGTTGCAGTAGGCGAGCTGGAGAAAATCCGCCTCGTTGATGGCAAAGATGTCGGCGATGTCGCGATCCTCGCGGCTCCCCACCTTGATGCCGACCGCATTGCCCAGGACGAGATGCGAGATTCGCGCCGTGGACTTGATCGCCATCTCGGCTGCGATCCAGCCGCCGAACGACACGCCCACCAGAACGACATCGGCAAGATCAAGCTGGTCCAGAAAATCGAGATAGAAATAGGTGAGGTCGTCGATGTGATCGAAGGACCTCGGCGCTTCCGAGGCGCCGAAACCGGGATGTGTCGGCGCGAGCACCCGCATGCGCGAGGCGAGCCGCTCGATCACCGGCGCATCGGGATCGATGCCGATGCCGGGATGCAGAAACAGCAATGGGTTGCCTTGTCCGCGGTCGATGAGCTCGATGCGGATCCCGTTCACGCTGAGTGTTTGTGTCACCGAGCTCCCCGGCCACCTCACCGCCGCCGGCGCCGATCATTCGTCGCGGCAGGCGAGTGCGGGATTATAGTAGCGCGCGAGCTTTCGAGTCAGCCCCTCGATACATACCGCGCATGTCGTGGTCAGAAGCCGTCACTGTTCCTTTCGATCTTGTGGCCCCTGGATCCCGGATCTCGCTACGCTCGCAAGAGCGCTCGCTGCACTCGCCCGGGAAACGATGGCATGTGTGTCCCGGACGAGCGACCCCGGGCTTGACCTCGGGGAGCGAAGATCCGGGATCCAGGGGGCCCACACGAGCAGAGCGGATGTAGAGCCCCTCAGCCATCAGAACCGGCAAACAACAGGCAAGCAGATCAAGACGTGGCATCGCCGGCATCGATGCCGGTCTCCAGACGGTTCCCAATGTACGGCCGCAGTTCTTTTTCGAGCGCGCGCAGAGTTTCGAGCAGACGCGGGCTGTGCAGAAACGCCTTTTTGCCGTCCGGATCCTCATCGGGAAATTCGCTGAAATATCGCTTCCCATCGAGCATCGATCGTCTCCTTGAACTGTGTCCCCCATGCGCACGCGAATCACTGGACATAGTGAATCAATCCGCCGCCATTGCCGCAACGGCCTCGCTCAAAACAGAAAAATGACGTTGCCTTGCTGCAACACCTGACGGTGCGATGGTATTGCCGCGCGCGGTCGCGGCACACAATGCGTCTTGGCGGATTATCCAGATGGCGCGCCGGCTTAGGAATGAAATGCGCAGGCGCCGCATGCTGGGAGCGCGTCCCCAATCTTATGCACAGCGCTTGTGCACGCTCTGTATACGCGCGCTCACGCCGGCATGATGGTCCCGCGGCATTCACCAAAGCCGATGCTCACGAAGCCTTCACGGCGGCCATGCGCGCGCAGGATTACGCTGTCGCCATCCTCCAGGAAGCGGCGCGATTCTCCCGAGGGAAGCTCGATGCTGCGCCGGCCGCCCGCCGAGATCTCAAGGAGACTGCCGAGCCCTTCCGGCTCCGGGCTCGAGACCGTGCCGGTGCCGAACAGGTCCCCGGCCCGCAGGTTGCAGCCGCCGCAACTGTGATGGGCGACGAGCTGCGCCACGGTCCAATAGAGATGCCGTGCATTGCTGGTCGCGAGGCGAAGGGGAGGAAGCTGCTTTCCCTCCATGCCAGGAGTGGACAAGTACACTTCGAGCGCGATGTCGATCGCGCCGGTCATCTGGTCCGTGCGGTCGAAGAGATAGGGCAGAGGTTGCGGATCCCCTTCCGGCCGGCCGGGTTGCGGGATGCGAAACGGCGCCAGCGCCTCGGGCGTGACCACCCAGGGAGAGACGGTGG
Source organism: Xanthobacteraceae bacterium (assembly GCA_036513475.1). GTDB lineage: Bacteria > Pseudomonadota > Alphaproteobacteria > Rhizobiales > Xanthobacteraceae > VAZQ01. The sequence goes on from DATBYX010000353.1 coordinate 11,081, forward strand.
TGCAGAAGCTCTTGCCCAGGAACGGGCCAAGCGGCTGATATTCCCACGCCTGGATATCGCGCGCCGACCAGTCATTGAGCAGGCAAAAGCCGGCGATGTGCTCTGCCGCAGTGCTCACCGCGATCGGCGTGCCGAGCTCATTGCCTGGTCCGATCCACACCCCAAGCTCGAGCTCGAAATCGAGATTGCGCGAGGCGCCGAAGCTCGGGGCTGGCTCGGCTGCGGGCTTGCGCTGGCCATGGGGACGGCGCACCGGCGTGCCCGAGACGACAACCGACGACGCACGCCCGTGATAGCCCACAGGCACATATTTGTAGTTCGGCAAGAGCGGGTTGTCGGGGCGCAACAGCTTGCCGGCATTGGTGGCGTGATGAATGCCGGCAAAGAAATCCGTGTAGTCACCGACTGCGGCCGGCAGCGCGAGCTCACATTCCGCAGCGCGATGCAGGAGCTGCGCCTGCAGCCCTTCGATCCCGGCGCGGTTCTCCGCGTCGAGGAGATCGCCTACGGCATGCCGCAGTGAGCGCCGGCGCTCGCGCGGAATTGCAAATAACGGGTTGAGCATCGCGCCGCACGCGGCTTGTGCCGCCTCGGCCGCAAGGCCGCTGAAGAGGTCGAGCTTGAGCGCAGCCGAGAGATCAAAGATGTGGTCTCCGATTGCGATGCCGCCGCGCGCTTTCCCGCCCGCAGGCGAGAATACGCCAAGCGGCAGGTTCTGAATGGGAAATTCAGGATGTCCGTTCGCCGATGCGACGAAGCTTCGCCGCCCCGGCGCATGGGTGCGATCGATCTCGTTCATCGATCAGGGCTGTCCGCTTGCATCGAAATGCTTGCGCAGCCCCTGCCAGCAATCGACGTAATCTTCCTGCCGCTCCTTGGCCTCGGCCGCGTATGCGGTCAGGCGCTGCGGGTATTTTGTCTCGAACATGAATGCCATGGTATTCGCGAGCCTCACCGGCTTGAGCTCGCCTCTGCTGGCCGCCTCGAATGCCTGCTCGTCCGGACCGTGCGCAAGCATGCAGTTGTGCAGCGAGATGCCACCGGGCACGAAGCCTTCCGGCTTGGCGTCGTAAACACCGTAAACGAGGCCCATGAACTCCGACATCAGGTTGCGATGATACCAGGGAGGCCGGAACGTATCCTCGGCCACGGCCCAGCGTTCCGGGAATATCAAAAAGTCCACATTGGCAGTGCCCGGCGTTTCCGACGGCGCGGTCAGCACCGTGAAGATCGAGGGATCGGGATGATCGAACAGGAGCGCGCCGACCGGAGAGAAGCGCCGCAGGTCATATTTATAAGGCGCGTAGTTGCCGTGCCAGGCAACGACGTCGAGCGGCGACTGCTCGATCTCGCTCGCATAGAGCTCGCCGCCCCATTTCATGA
>DATBYX010000354.1:0-2029 GCA_036513475.1 Xanthobacteraceae bacterium
CCGAATCCATCTGACCGCCGGCAGGAACCGGAACGATCATGGTGATCGGGCGGGTCGGATAGCTCTGCCCTCGTGCGATCCGCGGCAAGGCCAACATGGCTGCGCCACCGATGGTCCACCGAAGAAAACGTCTGCGCGGGACCTTCATCTCGACTCAGCGAGGCTGCTCATTCGTTCTTGAGGTTAGCGGATCTGATGATCGGCCACCATTTCTCGATCTCGGCCTTTTGCTGCGCGGCAAGTGCCTCCGGCGTCTGCTGGTCAGCAGGCGGGATGTCCTGGCCTTGATTATCATCGTCGCTGTCGCAGGCGTCGGGTCGAGCCTCAACACCACCTTTACCAGCGTGCAGACCGCTCTCAAGTAAGCCGTCAAAGGTCGTCCAGCCCGTATTCCGACCAGCGCCGTTGCACGCGCGCTTCGTCCTCCGGCGCCGGTCGTACGGTGGGCGGAAACCGCTCATTGCCCCACTGCGCCTGCCGTGGATTTTTCCAGGAACGCGTCGCGTCGATCAGCATGCGATTCCACAGACCTGTGCCTAACTGCGTCACATCGCGGTCTTCCAGCGGTGTGCTTGGGTCTATCGGAGATCCAAATATTCCGGGGAAAATCACGACCCCGCCTTCTCCCGCATTGACGCGGTGAGCGTACGCCCATTCCACCTGCTCGTCGTCCGCGGGGTTGATGTCCTCCTCGACCACGATCACGTGCTTGTAGCGATATTGCGCTGCGCTGTTGCCCCACAGTGCCGCCGCGATCTGCTTGGGCTGGCCCTGGTAGTGTTTCTTGATCTGCACCCGGAGATTGACGCCGTTGGTAATGGGAGGAGCGTAGACGTCGAGGATGCCGGGGATGCCCGCGCCGTTGAGAATGTTCCAGGCAATGGCGGCGCGCTGCACCGACGACATCACGCTGTTCTCGCTGTAGGAGCCCGGAAGCGTGCCCTCCAGCGAGCCGCAGAAGATCGGGTCGCGCCGGTGCGTGATGCAGCTGATTTTCATGGTCGGGCGGGGCGTTGGAAGATCGGACACATAGCCGGTGAATTCTCCGAACGGACCCTCGCTCTCGAACGTAGCGGGATCGTCGCTGATATGCCCCTCAATGACGATCTCGGCGTCGGCCGGGACTTCGAGATCGACGGTTTCGCAGCGCACGAGGTTCACGGGCTTGCCTCGATACGCACCCATAACGTCCCACTCGCAAACTCCTGCGGCGACCGGTGAGCCCGCCAGGAACGGCATGATCGGGTCCCAGCCGATCACGCAGGCGACCGGCATGGGCTCGTTGCGGGCCGCCCACTTGACGAAATGCGCGCCCCAATGCTGGCCGCCCTTGATCAGCAGGAAGGGAGTGGTGTCGTTGCGGCCGATCATGCCCCGGTAGAGGCCTACGTTCATCGTGCCCGTTTCCGGATCCCGGGTGACGATCGCCGAGAACGTGTGGATATAGCGACCGCCTTCGAGATAATTCCATTGCGGTACGGGAAACTCGGTCTGATCGATCACCTCGCCGCGAACGATGACGTCTTTCACCGGTCCGGTTTGCACGCGGACAGGGGCAAGGGTCTCGCGGTTTTTCTTCATCACGTGCTGGATGAGCTCGCGATTGGCGACATCGCGCGGAAACCCAAGGGCAAGCGCCAGGCGCGATCGGGCTCCAAGCCCGCTGACGAAAAGCTTGGTGCAGCGACCGCTCCGATAGCCCTTGATGTTCTCAAACAGGAGCGCCGGTCCCTTCTTTTCCAGAACACGCCGGGCAATGGCGCCGATCTCGCGATTCCAGTCCACCTCGGCAGTGATCCGCCGTAATTCGCCCTCCTTCTCGAGGAGCGCAATCCAGTCGCGCGTGTCCATGAAGCTCGTCGTGTTGTCGCCCGTGAATCGCTCTTGCATCATCGAGGCTCAACTGGTTCGTCTGCAGCAGCACAGTAGCCCGCATTGCGCGTAAGCGAAATGCGGGAGAGAGCTGGGCTGCTGCCTTCCTGGTTTTGCTGCCCGCTTGAGGCAGGTTGCGGCGCCAGGAAGGCAACCG
>DATBYX010000355.1:0-9320 GCA_036513475.1 Xanthobacteraceae bacterium
TTAAGGCAGACAGCATATTGGAGCGCTGTAAAGCCTGTGCGTGCCTGGTAGGTGATGGCTTCGGTACTCATGAGACCTCGTCCGCGGCCTCGCTCGCCTGGGTCAAACGAATGAAGGCCGAGCGGATGTCGCGAGCGCCAGCGAGCTCCACGATCCGCGCGGCTGTTCCGGCCGCGAGAACCCGGCCCTGGTGCAGCAGGATAACATGATCGTCTACTGTGACTTCATCGATGAGATGCGTGGCCCACAGCACCGAGATACCCTCTTCGACCATCCTGCGCACGTGTTCGAGAATATTGGCCCTCGATTTGATGTCGAGGCCAACTGTCGGCTCATCCAGCAGCAATAGCCGCGGCCAATGCAGAAGTGCGCGGGCAATTTCAACCTGGCGCGTCTGACCTCCAGACAGGTTGCGTACCTTATCGTCAGCTCGGTCCAACAGATGGAGCCGGGCCAGCACGTCATTCGACCGGGCCCTGGCGGTTTGCTTGTCGATCCCGTGCAAGGCCGCGTGATACATCAGGTTCTGCGCGACGGAGAGATCAATGTCGAGAGTGCGCGGCTGGAATACAATGCCGACCATACGCAATGCTTCACTCGATTGGCGCGCGATGTCATGGCCGAAAATCCGGATCCGGCCATGCTGAATTGCGTAGAGACGCGTGGTGAGCGAGAACAAGGTGCTCTTTCCTGCGCCGTTGAGTCCGAGGAGAACGGTGAATGTGGACGGTGGAACCGAGAACGTAACGTCGATAAGCGCCTGACGCATTCCGTACCGATGGCTCACGCCCTCGATAGCCAGCGTCGGAGGCTCCAGTGCTTTCATTCCGTGCACAGATACTGCTTTCCGGCCTGATCGGGTATTCCGTCCGGCCCAGTCAGAAAGACGGTCCTGTTAATGTCGCGAGATTGCAACGCCCCAAGGCAACTCGCCAACCTGAATCGTCTTGATGACCTTAAGGCTGGTGACGTCGATGACGGAGACATCGTTCGATACGCCGTTAGTAGTCAGAAGATATTTCTCGTCCGGCGTGAACGCAGTGTGCCAAACGCGCTGTCCAACGAGAAGATATTTCTGCACCGCATGGGTTTCAGCGTTAATCACAGCGATGCGATTGGCTGGGCCGAGCGCCACGAACCCCGTCCTCCCGTCCGCGGTTATGCTGATTCCCACCGCCTGGATAGCTTCCTTCCGCAGTCCCGGTATCTCGAACGCGATCTTGCTCTTTACCTCGTGCTTGGTGGGGTCGATGACGGTTACCGTTCCGCCGATTTCGGAGGAAACCCACAGCTCCGAGCCGTCACGCTTGAACTCGGCAAAGCGCGGGCGCGCATCGACGAGCACGTTCGCGACGATCTCGCGCGTCTGCGTATCGATGAAATGCGCCATGTTGGTGGTTTCCGAAGTGTTGACGAGGATCTTTCCGTCGGGGCTCATGCCCATGCCTTCAGGCTCGACTCCCACTTGCACGTCGCCGATGCGGGTGCGGCTCGCCAGGTCGATGATGGTGACGGTGTTGTCATTCTCGTTCGCCACGTAGAGGAGCTTGCCGGTTGGATCCTGCGTGAACAGCTCGGGATCCGGGCCCGAGGGCAGATTAGCGACTATCTCATGCGTGGTCGTATCGATCATTTGTACTGCATCGTCATCTCCGACCGCGACCAGAATGAATTTCCCGTCCTTGGTCAGCTCGATGCCGCGCGGTCTTTGACCAACCTTGATCGTGCCTACGACCGCGAGCTTCTCCGTGTCCACTATGCTTATGGTATTGCTCTTCTCGTTCGAAATGTAGGCGGTAAAGGCGCCTGCTTGCGCTCGCGCGCAGATCAGCAGCCCGATGCCAAGCAGCGCGCGGCAAATTGGCGGCATTCGAGTTGTCCGATCACTTCAGCCTGCATCTGGTCTCGGGCCGATCCACGCCGAGCGTGTCGAGCTCCGATACCTGGTGCAGAAAGCCTTCCTGCGGGGAGACCGAGACTACCATTTTCCCGTCGCTGAGGAGAATTGGTTGGCGAAGCTGAAGATTCCAATCCCTCAATGTCAGCCGCTGGCCCTTGAATGCTGCAAGGGCGAAATCGGAACCCGTGAGAAACTTGAGAAGCGTTCCGGGATCGAAGGAACGCGTTCTCGCCGCGGCTTCCCCGATCATGCGCACAGCCGACCAGGCTTGCATATCCCGCGCCGTCATTCGCCGGCCGAACATCTTCATAAACCGGCTCTGCATCTGCACCGCTCCCCACTGATCGAAAGAGGGGTCCCAGCTTGTTGGAACGAGACCCGCCGATCCTGCCACAGGTCGTGGATCCCAGGTCCGGTAGGGCAGATAACCCGCAAAGACTTCGCTCTCGTCGGCGGCTACGAGGACGTCGTACGCGGGAACGCCCTGGGTGAACACGGGCAGCTGACGTTGAATTTGAGCAATGCCGCTGTCGGTGCGGCGTGCGCCCCCCGTATCCTCGAAGGTTTTCTCCTGGACTATACGCGCTCCGAACCGCTTGGCTGACCGTCGCAGCGCATCGCCGAACAGGCGATCCTCGGCATGAGTGCCAACAATCAAAAACCACCTGCGCCACTGTTTCCAGACGAGGTACTGTGCCAATCCGTCGGCAAGCATGGACCGCGTCGGAGCAACATGAATCACGTTGCCTCGGCAGTCCTCCTCACGCAGCCGATCATCGATGGCGCCAATGTTGAAGAGGAGGAGATTGCGCGCCCTCCCGGCATCAGCGGCCATCAGCAACAGGTCCGCCGGAAGATCGGCCACAACAAGGGGAGCATCCCCCTCCATAAAGGCACCAACGGCCGGTTTCTCGGCCGGCGGAACGCGCACGTCCTCCAGCGCGAATTGCTGGTCCAGAAACCGGCCGGTCGTGTTGTTATCCTCGATCGCGAGCCGCGCGCCCGCCAGTCCATCATCGTCCGCCGGTATATCAATAAGGGAAAGGCGGGCCTTCGACTCCGGCGCGTGGAGATAAACGACCCTCACCTCGGCAGCATTCGCGCAAGCTGCCGCGCATGCGAACAGCAAGATTCCAACCAAAAACTGGCGCATCAAGCAAGCGCTCCGGTCAAGGCCCCGCTCGTCGCATGGAACTGCCATTCCCGGAGCGAGGCAAGGGCCCGCTTACGGATGGGGTCGATTAAGTGATGACGGTTCGAGACAGCATAACTCGGACAAGCGCGGGGCCTCATCCCAGGGGAAGGCTTCGGTAATGCTGCGCAATCCATTCTGCCGTTGGATGTGCGGTCACATTGATCCAGACAAGCCGTCGCCGCGACAGCCGAGCAATGATCAGGACGTAGAGCGCGTTGAAGCTGACGGTCGGCACTACGAACAAATCCATATCACCAACAGCGATCGCCTTTTCTTCATCCAGCTGTATCGCTGGTTTCCGTCAGTGCTCAAGGTCATGACGATCATGCGGCTAGAGATCGTGATCTGGCGACCTCGGTAACGTGATTGAGGCCACATCGACCGGCGGTCGTCAGTCGGATTTTTTTGCAGCAGAAAAATTAGCAGCGGGCAATTTGGGACTTTTGCAACAATATCTGCCATTACCGGACTCATGCAGCGCAGCAAAAAAAAGGCGGATGCAAACCGGTAAGATTGAGACCGCCTTTGCAGAACTGCGATTCGCGATCCAAATTTATCCTGGCTGAACCCCAACCCATCTTCTCGCCGCATCATGTCTCCGCCGACACTAGCCGAACGGCAAGCCGGATCAGCTCCGGCAGATTTCTAGCGTTGAGTTTCTGCTTGAGCTGGGTGCAGGCATTGACCACGGTCTTGTAGCTAACATTGAGCTCCTCGGCGATGCGCCCATAGGGCTTGCCCTGCGCCAGCAGCGACAGCGTCTGCAATTCGCGCGGCGTAAGATCGGCGAGCGGGTTTGCCTGCAAGCCGGTACGTACGAGCGCGACCTGCATGGCGAGATCATTGCTCAAATAAGGAGTACCCGCGAGCACCTGCTTGAACGCCTTCATCAACTCGTCGGCCGATGCGTCCTTAATCACATAGCCAGTCGCACCGGCCTCGAGCGCGCGTACCGCGATGATGGGGTCGCTATGCATACTGAAGACCAGGATGCGCGTACGCGGATCGTGTGAGTGCATGCGCCGGATTACGCCGAGCCCACCGAATGCGCTGCCCTGCATGATCAGATCGACGATCACTAGATCGGGATGGTGGCGACGGTAGAGCCGATAACCCGAGGTAGGGTCGCGTGCTTCCAGCACGATCCCGACGCTAGCTTCCTCCAGCATTTGTCGGCATCCCTGCAAGACGATCGGATGATCGTCGATGATGAGAACCTTGGTCATGCGCGGATTCGTCCTCGAGCTCGCAAGGGTTGTTCCCGCAGGTTCATGTCCCAGACCCATCGTCCAGACCATCCAGTGGAATCATAATGCGCACACAAGTGCCACGCCTGGATTCGCTGTCTACCTGGTAGCTGCCGCCCAATGCCTGCACGCGCTCCCGCATGCCGCGGATGCCGAAACCGATCGGCGCCGCGGGATCAATCCCGCACCCGTCGTCGCGCACCGTCAGCAAGAGCTGCATCGAGCGTTGTTCGCCTGCGCACACATCATTGCACGCTTCGCTGAGCGCAACGGTCACCTTGCTTGCCTGTGCATGGCGAGCGGCATTGGTTAGGCTCTCTTGCACGCAGCGATAGACGGTCAAATCGATCGCCTCGCCATAACTGGGCGCGAGCTTACCCGTGGTGAAAGAAAAGGCGGCTTGCGGCTGCTGAAGCGCACGATCCTGTACCAGCTCGGAGAGAATGTCCCGCAGCGGTACGTGGCCGAGCGCCATGGGACGCAGGCGATTGAGCATGCTGCGATTGATGGTCTGAAGATGCTCGACAATCGCTAGGCTGGCACGTATGCGCGCATTGAGCCTGCTGCGGATGGCATCAGGCAGTTCTGCGATCGCACTCGCGATCGAGCAGGCATTGGCCTTGAGGCCGAATAGGCTCGGCCCGACCTCGTCATGCAGCTCTAGCGCGGTGCGCTTTCTTTCATCGTCTTGCGCGCTGATCAGCCGACGGTTGAGCATCTCGTTCTCCGTCCGCGTAGCGTCGAGCGCTTTTGCCAGCGCATTGAAGTGGTCCGTGATGGCGGCAAGTTCCCGCGCCCGTGGTCGTGGCAACCGCACCCGATAGTTATGCCGTTCGAGATCGGCGAGGCCATGGGCGACGCCAGTGAGCGGGTCTAGCACCCGCCCGAACAGGAAATAGAGCATCCCGACCACCGCGACGTTGACAAACAATGCCACCATGGCGAGCGCGACGGCGTTGCCCCAGGCCTCTGCGATCTCGTCGCGCGGCTCCGCCAGAATCTCGACAGTGCCGATGCGTTGGCCGTTGACAATCACGGGCACATCGCGGCTCGCGATCGGCGGCGCGATCAATGCGGCGAACCACGATGGTGCTCGCCTGCCCGGCGTGAAATCGGAGCCGCCGGCGGATGTGCCCACCGGCAGCGAACCTTCCGCGGCGTCCTTCACCACGATCCGGACGTGACGGATGAGCCGCAATGGCGAGGAGAGGTCAGCGAGAAATTTTTCTGCTGGCACTTCTTGCTGCATGAGGGCAACCGCTTCGCTTACGAGCAGCTGCGCGAGCTCCATTGAGGCTGCGATCTCGATCCGCGTGGAGGTACGCGCCTGGATGATCGTCACGATGCCGCCGAGGAGGCCCGCCATCAGCTCGATGAGGACCACAACGAGAAGAAGCTGCGTGCGCACCGAGCGGCCATGCCAGAGCGCGTGCATGAGCTCTCGTACCAACGGCCACTGCCCCACAAACGGCATCCCGGTTTCGGTCTGGGCGCTGATGAGCGTGCTCCCCTTCATGTCGGCCATGCCCCGACAAGCTGGTCGAACTAAACAGCCTTCGCTCACGATAGGCTAAAATTGCGGCATTGACACTGCACAGCCATGGGTCGCGCCCGGCCCGCATCCTCGATGTCCGGTTGCCGAACGGTTGCGAAGCGCTGCACTGAAAGTGTCTCTCCAGCGCCACATTGCCAGAAGTTCTCATAAGATTTGGAAGAAGTGCCAGAGACGCCGGTGACCCAAAAATCAATAATCCCGGCGTTAGAGGGGGCGTACGTTCATGCTTGGGGATGGTAGCGCGGCCGGTCGCGCATGCCCGTCCGGGCCCGGTGCGATCTCGAGGGGCTTGCTGTGTGGAGCCCTCGCTACTCTGATGGCGCCGCACCGCACATTCGCGCAAGACAAACCCATCGACCTCCCCGAAGTCAGGGTCATCGCCAACACGCCGCTGGCGCCCCCGAGCCGCCGTGCCGCTCGTCCGGCAGAGACATCGCCGCCGCGTGCTGCCGAAGCTCCACCGCCCCGCGCTGCCGGGGCTCCATCGCGACGTGCTGCTGTCGCCCCGCCTCGCACCACTATCCCGTCGCAAGCTGCCCCCAAAACCGAGCCGGCGCCTGTCGATCCGAGCTTGATCGAGCGCGACAAGATCCCGGCCAACGTCCAGACCCTTTCGGCCAGCGACTTCGATCACGCCAAAGCTCCCGACTTGCTGGATGCAATGTCGAGGAGGTTGCCGGGCGTGGCACTCGATGACCAGACCGGGAACGAGTTTCAGCGCGACCTCAACTACCGGGGCTATACGGCCTCGCCTGTGATTGGTACGCGGCAGGGCTTGGCCGTCTATCAGAACGGAGTGCGGGTCAACGAAGTTTTCGGCGATATCGTCAACTGGGACTTTATTCCAGAAGCTGCCATCAATCGCATGACGCTCATGCCCAGCAATCCAGTGTACGGTCTTAACGCCATAGGAGGCGCCCTTTCGATCGACATGAAAAACGGCTTCACCTACCAGGGTACCGAGGCGGAGTTGCGCGGCGGCTCGTTCGGGCGGCGTTCCGCTTTGATCCAGGAAGGAGGGCAGGTCGGAAACTTGGCAGGCTATCTCACCGCCGACGCCATCAACGATAATGGCTGGCGCGACTACTCGCCGTCACAGCTGCGCCGTATCTACGGGGATCTCGGGGCGCGCGGCGATCAAACCGAATTTCATGTGACATTCACCGGCGCCTCCAACAACTTCGGCGCCGCTGCCGCAACTCCGATAGAATTGCTGAACAGGAACTGGGCGAGCGTCTACACGGTGCCGCAAACGACGCAAAATCAGTTGGCCTTTTTGACTGCGAGCGGCAGCTGGAATCCGATCGATACTCTGTCGCTGCAGGGAAACGTCTACTACCGCGGGTATTGGCAGCGCCACGTCGATGGTAACGGGACCGCTGCACAGAATACGAACTGTCCCGATCCGGACTTTCTGTGCTTTCCCGATCTCAACGGCAATTTGAACAATCTCATAGGGCTCAATGGGCTGCCGGTTGCCGCGACGGACTTGCTGGCCAACAGCGTCCTGGGGGAGTTCGACCGAACCTCGACCGCGGCCAACAGTTACGGCGGCTCGTTCCAGGCGGCAACCAATGCCAAAATCTTCGGCCAGGACAATCGTTTTGTGGTCGGTGCCAGCAGCGACAACGGTCATGTGCAGTTCAACACGACCAGCGAGCTCGGAACCATTAATCCCGATACGTGGCCCTTCGTTCAAGGGGTGGGAGTATATATCAACCAGCCTTCCGGTGACGTAGCACCAACGGGTGTGCTCGCGCAGACGCGTTACACTGGAGTCTACACGACGGACACCTTGGATGTGACATCGAGGCTGTCAGTGACCTTTGGGGGCCGATACAACATTGCCCAGATCGGCTTGCGCGATACTTTGGGCAACAACGAAGGCCTCAATGGCGACCACAGCTACAGCCGGTTCAACCCGGTGATCGGCGCAACCTTCAAGGTAACGCCCAATGTCACCGCTTATGCCGGATATGCGGAAGCCAACCGCGCCCCTACCCCGCTGGAGCTTGGCTGCTCGGATCCGTTGCGGCCGTGCCTTCTCGACAATGCGCTGGTAGGCGACCCGCCGCTGAGGCAGGTCGTCTCTCACACCTATGAGGCTGGGCTGCGAGGACAGTACGGGGATGCGAAAAAAGGCCTGTTCAACTGGAATGTAGGCATATTTCACGCCCTAAACAGCGATGACATCATCAACGTGGCGAGCCCGCTACCGGGGCACCAATATTTCCAGAACGGCGGGAACACGTTGCGCCAGGGCATAGAGGTCGGCGCCTCGCTCAAATGGGATCGCTGGAACGTCTATGCCAATTACACTCGCGTGGACGCGACTTTCCGAAACGCGCTGATACTGTCCTCTCCCAACAACCCCTTTGCCGATGCCAACGGCAACATCTTCGTCGTTCCCGGCGACCATATTCCGGCGGTGCCGAATTATCGCCTCAAAGCGGGAGTCGAGGCCAAAATCACGGATACATGGACGCTAGGAGCTGACGTCAACGCGATTGGCAGCCAATATCTAGCCGGGGATCAATCAAACCAGAACCCGACAGTTCCGGCATATTGGCTTGTCAACCTGCACTCATCATATCAAGTGACGAAAAACATCGAGATTTTCGGCCTAGTGCGGAACCTATTCAACCAACGGTACTATAGCTTCGGGACCTTCTTCCAAACCGGTTCCTTTCCTTACCTCAATCTGACTGATCCGCGGACGTTCGTTCCCGGAGCTCCGCTTGCGGCCTACGCCGGCCTGCGCGCGAGCTGGTAGCGGCCATGACGGTCTGCGTGAGGCTTGCGTCGGACTCCGCGGCGCCCTAGTATCAATGCCGGCAATCAAGCTTAGGAAGCTCAGGATGGTTTGGACCACCCCCACGCTCGTAGAGATCTGCATCGGTCTTGAGATCAACGGCTACCTGCCGGCTGAGTTCTGACCTTTACCCTCTAGCAGCTGAATAGCTGACTCACCGCCGTCGCTCCCGAATGGCGGGAGGCGTAGTATGTCTTGCGAAGGCATACACGCCGAGGCCTCTCCTATCGCGGTAATCAATAAGCGGCCCCCATGCCGTCCGTGTTCGGAGCGGGTCAGCCCAAGTTCTCGAACCGCCGCATGTGGACCCGTACAGTGCGGTCACCGCTCTTCGAGGAATGCGTCGCGTTTCGCGCATTGCGCGGACCGCAACAGGTGGAGGATTTCCGGCTCGGATAATCACAGCGCCAGCGCGTGACCTGCCACCTCGGGTGCTCGTTGATCCACTGTGCGATATAGGGCGGAGCGCTCATGACGCATTGGGTGAGCGAACCGTTCCAATTGTATTCAAGGTGCCGTTCCTCACACAAACTCGGTTGTGACAGGGCGCAAACCGTAACGACGATTTCGATAAAGCCCATGAGTAGGCCTCCCGCGGCCGACTTCCATAT